>CASEAH010000045.1 GCA_949285935.1 uncultured Oscillospiraceae bacterium | reverse complement strand
GGAACTAAAGTTAGGGATGCAAGACCCGGAGCCCGCATGTAAAGCATCTTGGTTTTCTTTGCTCCAAGGGCTTTGAGGCAACGGTCCATCCAGTACCCGCTTGCGTCCGGCAACCGGAATAGCTGAAATCGTCCGGGAATTTCAGGGATACGCAGCCCCAAGTCTAAATTCAAACCGCTCAAACTTTTATTTTTCCTTTTGGCAAAAGCTTTGCCCTTTTATAACTTTGAGTCCAGGTTTCTGAGGAAGCTGTGCCGGTGAACAGGGGAAATCCCCAAAGCCCCGATCGCCTGGTAATGCGCTTTGGTGGGATAACCCTTGTGTCCCGCAAAGCCATAACCCGGGTACTCCCGGTCCAGTTCCAGCATCAGCCGGTCACGACTCACCTTTGCCAGCACCGACGCCGCGGCAATGGCGGCCGAGTTTCCGTCCCCTTTGACAATCAGGCGGCTGGGCAGCGGCAGTCCCGGGTCCCGGTTGCCGTCCACCAGAGCGAACACTGGTGTCTGATCCTCCGGTACTTGCTCCATCATAGCGGTATAAGCACGGTTCATAGCCAAAAAAGTTGCCTGAAGAATATTGAACTGATCGATTTCCTGGGGAGAGGCCCATCCCACGCCATACCAGGCTGCGGAACCGCCGCAAATTTCTTCAAACAAGGCTTCCCTCCTGCGTTCCGTCAACTTTTTGGAGTCGTTGAGTCCTGGCAGGTCTGCTCCCGGCTTCAGCAGCACACAGGCGGCGCAGACAGGGCCCGCCAACGGTCCCCGCCCCGCTTCATCCACGCCGCATACGGGGCCGCTTGCCTCCTCCCGCATATTCCGGTCAAAAAGCCAGAGACGGCTCAAATCCGCATCCTTCATTTGACCATCTCCACTGTCTCCAGGGTAATGCGGCCCAGAATGCCACCCCGGAATTCGTCCAGCAGCATGATGGCTGCCCGTTCCGTATTTACGCGGCCTCCTGACATCATCATCCCCCGTTTGCGGCCGATCTGCTCCAGCAGGTCGTAGCTGTCCGTCTCCCGGATAATTTCTTCTTCCAAGCCATAGCGGGCAGCCACCAGCCCGGCGTAGCGGGGGGCCAGTGTCTCCAAAAGGCGCATGGCCAGATGTTCCACATCCAGGATGTCATCCTTCACAGATCCTACAAAGGCCAGCCGTTCTCCCGCTTCCTTATCTTCAAATTTGGGCCAGAGGACTCCCGGCATATCCAGCAGTTCCACCCCGTTTTCCAGGGTCACCCATTGTTTGCCCCGGGTCACTCCCGGACGGTCCTCCACCTTGGCCCGGCGGCTCCCGGCCAGGCGGTTGATCAGGGAGGATTTTCCCGCATTGGGAATGCCTACGATCATCATACGGATGGGCCTTCCCGTAAGTCCCTTGGCGTTCCATTGGGCAATCCGTTCTTTCAGCACTTCCCGCACCGCGGGCAGGAAGGCATTCAGTCCCCGGCCGCTGCGGCAGTCCGCCGAAAGGGCGGTCACACCCCGGTCCCGGTACCACGCGATCCAACGGCGGGTCTGGGCTTCATCGGCAAAATCGCTTTTATTCAGCAGCACCAGCCGGGGCTTCTGGCCGATGATCCGGTCCACCTCCGGGTTCCGGCTGCTGAGCGGGATACGGGCGTCGGTCAGCTCAATGACAATATCCACCAGTTTGAGATTGGCGGCCATCATCCGCCGTGTCTTGGTCATATGCCCCGGGAACCATTGGATGGACATGACTTCGGACATTATCGGATCACTCCTATTCTATCAAAAGGGTAAAAACGCCAGACCACCTTGCCCTCCACGCTGTCCAGAGGGAGCATCCCCACATCGGAGGAGCGGCTGTCATGGGAATAATTGCGGTTGTCCCCCAGCACAAACAGATGCTCCGGCGGCACCACCACGGGGAATTCGGTATCGTAGCCGGTATAGGTGGGCTGTGCACAGTAGGGTTCTTCCAGCGGCAGCCCGTTGATGTATACCACTCCCAGGCCAAAATCAATGTCCACCTGGTCGCCTTCCATAGCTATAATTCGCTTCACCAGGTGCTTATCCTGTTGGGAAGGGTCACGCAGCACCACTACGTCCCCTCTCCTGGGCTGATAGCCCACAGCGGAGATCAGGGTGCGGTCTCCGTCCCGGAGAGTGGGGGCCATGGAATCTCCCCGGGTGAGGGCGGGGCGAAAAAAGCAGCTGATTGCCGCGAAGAAGAGGATCGCAGCACCGGTTATCCGCGCCAGATCCCACATAGCTTCTTTCAGGGAAAACGCTTTCTCCTCGCCGGCTTCTCCCTCCCCCGAATCGCGCCTATTCAGAGAGTGCATAAATTCTTGTCGATATTCCTTCATGGTGCCGGTTCCTTTGCTGGATGATAAGGGGCATTTGCTCCCAAAAACAGAAAAGAGGACAGTACCTGTCCTCTCCTGTCTGTTGATGAAAGAAATTAGCGCAGAGCTTCCTTGACCTTGGCAGCCTTGCCCACGCGGTCCCGCAGGTAGTACAGCTTGCTTCTGCGGACGCGGCCGCTTCTGACCACTTCCACACTGGCAACATTGGGGCTGTGGATGGGGAATACTCTCTCCACACCAACGCCATGAGCCACACGGCGAACAGTAAAGGTCTCGGCCACGCCGCCGTGCTTCTTGGCAATGACGGTGCCTTCAAAGGCCTGGAGACGCTCTTTGTCGCCCTCCTTGATCTTTACCTGTACCCGGACGGTATCGCCCACATTAAACTGGGGGACTTCCGCCTTGAGGCTGTCCTGAGCCATCAATTTCAATGCGTCCATGATTTTTCCTCCTTCAAAATATCCGAACCTTCATGCCTCATCAGGCGGGCAGCGGACGATCCGGTTTGGTGTACGGTCCCTGACCGGGCCCGACATCAAAACCTGCCGGAAAATCCCGGCAGTTCTCATGCCTTACCATGATACCACACCGCTCATGCAAAAGCAATAGTTTTTTGCTCGGTTTTTCGTTATTTTCCCAGAAAACGGCTCATGCAAAGGGGGTCAGGTCTGCCTTCAAAACAGCCATCCGCGCCACTTTTGTATATTCCGGGGTCATGCCGCCCTCCCCCTGCCAAGCATCCAGCAGCAAAGAGGGATTGATGTTGAGAGCCGGTCCGGCGGCCGTCCGCAAACCAAGAAGGACCTCGCCTTCCTTTTCTTCCAGATGCAGGACCTGGATATGGGGTCTCAGATCCAGCTCCTGGGTCCGGTGCTTGGATTTTTTGGTCACCAGGATGCTCTCCCGGTTCAGGAAGCTTTCCAGTTCTTCCTTCAGGCAATGAGGCTGGAGGTGGTAAAAGCGGATCTCATAGTCCGCCCAGACGATAGCCTCCGGCTTGTCCACCGGCGGCGCAGCTTCCAGCACCCTCATCCCCACCGGCAGTACCGGGTTCAGCTGCCGGGCAATCTCCACCAAAGGAAATTCATCTTCTGTCAGCTTCACGTCCATGGATTCCCGCATCCCCTCCACGCCCAGGGGCAGCGGCAGGGAAAAAGTCATGTAAATATGCGGATTAAAGCCTTCTGTATACCAAATGGGGAGCTGGGTTCGGGCAAACGCCCGGGAAAGGCAGCGGGTCAGATCCAGGTGGGAGATGTATTTGGCCCGGTCCGTTTTGGAAAAGAAAATCCTAATTGTCTGCAAAACAGGCACCTCCCAGCAGATGATTGGCTCCGCAGCCGCTGCAATGGGCCCGGCAGTTTTCCGAGGTCAGGCTCTGGTGAGCCTTCCGGTTTTCCCGGGCCAAAAATTCCTTGGTCACCCCGTAGTTCAGATGATCCCACGGGAACACCTCGTCGTATTCCCGACGGCGGCAGGCGTAAAAATCCGCGTCCAGTCCTGCGTCGGCCAGAGCCTGCTCCCACCGGGCCATGGAAAAATGCTCCTCCCAGCCTTCCAGGTTGCCGCCCTGCTCCCACACCTGCTGGATCACATCCGCCAGGCGTCGGTCTCCCCGCGCCAATACAGCCTCCAAACGGCTGGTGGCAGCGTCATGGTAGTGAATCTTGATCTTTTTACTGGAAACAGTGGCCAGCAGGTGCTTCTGCTTCTCCCGGAAGCTGGCAATGCTGTCCTGAGGCTCAAACTCGAAAGGGGTAAAGGGCTTGGGCACAAAGCAGGCCACGCTGACAGTGACAGTAACACCTTTTCCCCGCGGCTTGGTAGGCAGGGAATAATAGAGGTCCACCACCTTTTGGGCCAGCTGGTTGATGGCCTGGATGTCCTCCATGGTCTCGGTAGGCAGGCCCATCATAAAGTACAGCTTGACGGCGGTGTACCCTCCCTCAAAGGCGGTGCGGCAGGTGCGCATGACCTCGTCCTCAGTGACATTCTTGTTGATGGCGTCCCGCAGCCGCTGGCTCCCTGCCTCCGGGGCAAAGGTCAGCCCGCTTTTGCGCACCCGCTGCACCATCTCCATCAGCCGGGGAGAAAAATTATCCACCCGCAGGGACGGCAGCGCAATGTTCACCCGTTCCTGGTCAGTCCAGGTAAAAAGAGTATCCATCAGCCTTTCCAGGCCGCTGTGGTCGCTGGTACTCAGGGAGGTGAGGGAGACCTCATCATATCCCGTAGCCCGGCACAGCTGATGGGCCTGCCGGTCCACCAGCTCCGGGGACCGTTCCCGGAAGGGCCGGTAGATATACCCCGCCTGGCAGAAACGGCAGCCCCGGATACAGCCCCGAAGCACTTCCACCATGGCCCGGTCATGAACGATCCCTGTCATGGGCACCACAAAGTTTTCAGGGAAAAAGGCCTTGTCCAACTCTTTTATGATCCTCTTGGTCACCACCGCCGGAGCTCCGTCCAGAGGCTCCACCTTTTCCACTCGTCCATCCGGCAGGTAGGACACCTGATACAGGCTGGGAACATAAATACCCGGGATCTCAGCCGCCTTGCGGAGGAACTGTCGTCGGGACAGCCCCTGCTGCCGGCATTCCCGGTACAGCCGGCATACCTCCGGCAGCACCTCTTCCCCTTCTCCCAAAGAAATCAAATCGAAAAAGGGGGCGACCGGCTCCGGATTGCAGACACAAGGTCCGCCGCCAATGACGATGGGATCTTTTTCTCCACGGTCTGCCGAGCGCAGGGGAACGCCTCCCAGCCGCAGCATATTCAGAACTGTGGTGTAGCACATCTCATACTGGAGAGTGAAGCCCACAAAATCAAAGTCACAGATCGGGTCAAAGCTTTCCAGTCCGTACAGGCGGATATTATGCTCCTCCATCACCTGCTGGAAATCCGTATCCGGGGCAAATACCCGCTCACACCAGACTCCTTTCAGGCTGTTGAGCAGCGAGTAAAGGATCTTCATTCCCAAATGGGACATCCCTACCTCATACAGATCGGGGAAGCAAAACGCAAAGCGGACATCCACCTCCGCAGGGTCTTTGATGACGCTGCCCGGTTCTCCGCCGCAATAGCGGGCGGGCTTCTGAACCTTGAGGAGCAGCCGGTCAATTTGGGCTGGTATCATGTATGGGAACCTCCATCCGGCCGCCTGCTTTCCTGAATGGACTAAGGGCGGCCCAAAACTACCCCTCATCATACACTATTTTGCGCCCGGATTCAACCGCCTGTTCCCACTCTTGTGATTGTGCCATCCGCTTCCTTACAGACGTTCCCCCCAGCCGGCTGCCAAAAGCAGCCCTATCAATGCGGCACCTGCCAGGGACAACTGCCAGGACATCCCCCGGGAAAGGAAAAACAGCGCCGACCCTGTGACTGCAGTCAGGCATAATACCGTCTGAAGCCCCCAAGCCGCTTTTGCTCCCGCCTCCGCACCCCAAATCCGGCAAAAACCTTCTTCCAGTGCTGCTCCTCCATCCAGGCCCCGCAGGGGAAGCAGATTGAAAATCGCCACCGCACTGTTGACCGCCGAAAAGCGCAGCAGCCAGGGGCTTCCCGGTAAAGCCAAAGCAGCCGCGGCGATCAAATTACAAAAGCATCCGGCCAGATGAAGCGCCATCCTTTGCCGGTAATCTTCCGCAAGAAAACCTGTCTGCATCCGCATCCCCGTAAAGGAAAAATCCAGATCTTCCAAAGGAATCCTTTGTATCCTCAGACACAGGAGATGCCCTCCTTCATGAATCGTCACTGCCCCCAAAAGCGGCAGCGCCATAGCACTGCGGTCGGTCATGAGGAAGAAAAGCATTGCAGTCAAAAACCAGAAGCTGACCCGGATCCGCGTATCTCCCAATCGAAAATTCATACCTTATAAAGCTCCATGGGGTCAGCATAACAGCCGTCCACCATTACTTCCAGATGCACATGAGGCCCGGTGGAAACACCGGTGGAACCCACTTCGGCAATCCTTTCCCCTGCCCGTACTACTGCTCCCTGCTCCGCCAGCAGCTGGCTGCAATGGCTGTAAACCGTTACCAGACGCGGGGAATGTCGCACCCGGATATAGTTGCCGTAAATCTGAGATGTTCCCGTTTCCTCCACTGTTCCGGAGTAAACGGCATAAATACTCTCTCCTTCTGCCGCCGCTACGTCAATTCCGGTATGGAAATCCATTTCCCCGGTAATGGGATGAGTCCGGGGTCCAAAGGCAGACGTTATGGTCCCATAAGCGGGATACCGGGCCGGAGCGGTAAACAGCACCGGACCATAGTATACATTGGATGGAATGTAAGGTGTTTCCCCGCCCATTCCTCCTTCTTCCGGGATCAGGGCTTCTGTTAAGGCTTTCGCGCCGTCAGAGGCTGTTTCAAAATATTCCTGGATACGGGAAAAATCAATAGGCTGGCCAAAATTTCCCACAAATACGGCTTCTCCCGGTTCTCCGCTCATTACCGCCTGATAATACACACCCAACTGCTCATAACGTTCCCTGTCAATAAATTGCAGCGTAAACAGCCCAGCTGTCAGCACCAGACAAAGCACGCACTGGGTCACCGTTACGGCGACCACAGGGTCAAACAGGGAAGTGTCGGGAGATTCTCTCCTTCGGACCTGAGTGCGGTGTATGGTCATTCCTCGCCTTGGTTGTACCGCCATGTTTTTTCCTCCCTCTTCTCTGTTTTCCGTTTCATTCCGGCAGTTGGCATATCCATCTTCATTATATGTCCCATTTTTCTGAAAGATGAGGGAGATTACCAGGAGCAAGGGTATTTCTTCACTTCCATACCTCTTCCCTTCCGTTTTGACAAAACTGCGGTCACCAGTGGCCGAACACGCCCCCATTCTGCCGGTGTTGCCGACAAAGTTTCCCCACTAATCAAAGCCACCAGCTGAACCGGTGATTTGAACCAACCCTAAAAGAGCCTGCTATCAGCATACGTCTTAAAACATGCTGAATTTCTATTTGCCTGCATTACTTGCCCTGCGGTGCGTAAATGGGCAGTTACTGTTTTAGGGAATTTTTTTCGTTGACGACGATTTGCTGGCCGCAGCCCGTTTTGCCCTGCATTTGAACCTAAAGCCTTTTTCCGGGAAGCCTCCGCTGGCACAACCGGTGATTTCCACTATAAAAACAGCCAGCCCCTGTCTAACAGGGGCTGGCCGCAAATACCGTCGTATTCTTTTAATAATAGTTGCCATCCCGGCGGCTGGCTTCCAGGTCGAAACGAACCTCGTCGGGATACAGCTTGGTGCGGCCCCACTGAGGTACGCTGGGCCAGGCAAACTTGTCCAGGCCAGCCCGCTTTACGGTCTCGATGGCCTCCTGCTCCGCTTTCAGGAGTACGTCCCGCTCGTCCACGTTGACAGCCTTGCCGTTTTCCAGCATGACTGCACCGTCCACGATCACCATATCCACATCGCTGGGCATACCATTGGAAACCAGAGTGTCCACGATGTTGATGCGGGGCATCAGACGGGGATTCATCAGGTTGATGCTGATAATATCCGCCTTCTTGCCCACTTCCAGGGAACCTACTTCTTTCTCCATGCCTACGCACTTGGCTGCATCGATGGTGACCATCTCCAGCACTTTTTCGGAGGGCAGGTAGAAAGAATCGTGGGAAGCCACCCGATGGATCATCTGAGCCCGCTTCATGGCGGAGAACATGTCAAATCCAGAGGTGAGCATAGAGCCGTCGGTGGTAATAGCCACAGTGACGCCCAGCTCCAGCAATTCTACCACCGGGGTACGGATGCTGATCTGCCGCATACCGGGCGCAAAGCTGACATGGGTATCGGTCTTCTGAAGGATGACCACCTCGTCCATGGTCAGGCCGGTGCAGTGCTGCAGATGGACGTCAGGACCCAGCAGGGCATTTTCCTTATCCATGGAAGCCAGACGCACCATACCGCCAAAGGCGTCGGTATGGATCCGGGTATTGTACTTGGCGGCGATGCGGCGCATCTCCTTGGCCTGATACAGATCCCACTCAGTGGGCGCGATGACACGGTCCGCTCCGGTGGGTCCGGAAACCTCAATGGAGGTAACAGCGCCAAAGGGGGCCACATAAGCCCGGGTCCGGTCGCCGTTGGCATGGTTCAGCTCCTGGATTACGGTTTCCAGGCTGTCCAGCACCTGCTCATAGGCAACTTCCTTGGTAACCCGCTTGCCGTTCTCCCACCGGCTGAAACGATGCGGCCAGGGCAGGCTGCAGGGGCCGGTGCACACAATATCACGTACGCCTACTTCGGCATATCCCTTGGCGTTATTGATGGCAAAAATGGGGTCATCGCACCGTGGCTGGGAACCCAGGACACACACGCCGGTGGTAACGCCGGCATGGAGGCGTTCCAGTGCGGACAGACGGCCCTCATTGTACCAGAACTCATCGGTAATGTAGTTCTTGTAGGTATGGGTCATGACCGGCATCCAGTAGCTGGTATCCTTGACCACCGACTTGAAGATGGAATGGCCGCCATGGCCATGAGCATCCACAAAGCCAGGCATGATCACGTGATCGGCGCAATCTACCTTCCGCTTGGCCTCACAGTTTTCCACTTCTTTGGAATCGCCCACAAAGGCGATCCGGTTTCCTTCCACCGCTACCGCGCCATCCTCGATGATGCGGCGCTTGGGGTCCATGGTGATCACCGTTGCATGAAGCAGCAAAAGATCGTACACAGACAAAACCTCCTTTTATTTTTCCACCTGCGGGAAAACCCGCAGAATGTTGTCATCTGATGGGATAGGAAGTGCGGAAGATCTGTTCTTCGGGCAGATGGAATCCGTCCCGTTCCAGGTATCCCCGCTTCATTTTATCATAATACCGCTGGCCCTTTTCCTTCAGTTCTTCCATATCAATGCCGATAAGCTTTTGGTCTTTCATAACCACCCGGCCATTAATAATGGAAAGCTTGACGTCGGTCCGGGAGCCTACCATAAACATCGTCCGGATGGGATCGTCAATCGCTCCCATATGGAAGCTGTCCAGATCCACCGCGATCATATCGGCTTTGGCTCCGGGGCAAAGTCTACCCAAATCGTCCCGGCCCAGGAAACGGGCTCCTCCCAGAGTAGCGGCCCGATAGATGTCGGCATAGGTGGAGCCTACTGCCGAACCTTCCACCATCCGGGAGAACATGCTGGCGGTACGGATATTCTGGAAAAAGTCGGTGGGGAACGTATCGGTTCCCAAAGCCAGGTTCACATGGCGGCGGGCATACCTGGCAAAGGAATCCAGATACATCCCCGTTCTGCCAAATACCACCGGGCATTGAATCACGGTCGTTCCGGTCTCGCTCAGTAAGGCCACATCGTCCCCATCCTCCGGGTCGCCCCAGCGGCTTCCGGCAGTTACATGGCAATGGGGAATCCCTGTCCGCTCTCCCAGGAATCCCAGATCATACAGATAGCGGACCGGGCTGCGGCCGGTACGCACCTTGATGTAGTCGTACTCAAAACGGCTCTGGGCCGCATGGAGTTTAATGGGGCAGCCCAGCCTTTGGGCAGCTGCCTTGGTATTCACAAGATTTTCTTCGGTCTGCAGTTCGATCCGTTCCGGTTTCAGACAGCCCCGAATCAGGCCGTCGTAAGCGCCGTCAAAGGTTTCCACAAAGCGGATGGCTCGTTCCAGACCCGCCCGGCCCTTTTCTTCATTGAATCGGACATACATGGACCCATCTGCCCGGACCACATTCAGGCCCGACTCATAGCTGGGTCCCATATACAGACGCAGGCCCAGCCGCCCGGCATTATGGACGGCTGCAACAGCCTCTTCATAAGTTTCGGCGCACTCTTTGTAGTAGATAGATGTAATGGGCATAGCGGTGGTGACACCGCTGAGGATCAGCTGCGCATAGGCGTAAAGAGACTTAAAAGCCTCTTCCTCCGGCAGCATCAGTTCATGTGGGCCTTTGTCATAATAGGCCTCTGAGGGGCGCAGGCTAGCCTGGACATCCGGATATGCTTCCAGATGAATGGCATCATGGTCAATGTCTCCCAGCGCGTTCATATCAATGAACCCCGGGCAGATCACGGCATTGCCCATATCAATGACCTGGTCTACCGGGCCCTCATAGTGTTTGCCCACATAGAGAATGGTATCTTTCTCGTAGACGACTTCGCCGTCGGTAATGATTTCGTGGTCCAGGCCGTCAAACCCTACCACATATTTCCCTTTTACTTTTACAGACATCTTTATCTGTCCCCCACCGTTTTTATCAGACACAAAACCTTGGACAACCGGTAAGCCGGCGGCGCCCGTTTTCCGCATGGGGCGCCGCCGTTCATTACCGGCTCTGCTTCGGTCCTTCCTGCCTCAGAAAAGACCGGTCAGTTATTCAAAATATACACCGTGGACAAAGTGGTTGGCAGCGGGTGTGGGGGTGAAGCCCTTTACATTGCTGCGGATGCCTACCACCTGCTCCATATTCACCAGAGGAATCGCAAAAGCATTCTCCCGCTGATATTTTTGGACCTCTTTTACCAGAGCTTCGCGCTCGGGACCATCAGGCAGTGCCCGCTGCTCTTCCAGCATAGCGTCCAGCTTGTCATCCGCCAGGAAAATCATGTTGTTGACAGGGATCTGGCTGCTGTGGAAGGGTCCAAAAATGTTGTTGTCCGGCTCAGGGAATCCGACACCGCCCCAGGTTCCGATAAAGAAGTCCTGGTCGCCGCTTTCCAGAATGCTCCAGAAGGTTCCCGACTCATAGACGCCAATTTCCACGTTGATTCCTACTTCAGCCAGCATGCTTTGCAGTACGGTGCAGGTGTTGACGTGGTTGATGTTTTCCAGTGTCCACAGCTGAAGCACTTGTGTGGTGTCATAACCAATCTCGCTCAGCAGAGCTTTGGCCTTCTCCACATCATAGCGGTCCGTGACGTCGCTGTCGTCAAAATACTTCATGTTGGGGGTGACCACACCGGGAGTGAACTTGGCCATACCTCTGAAGACCGACTCGGCCAGGGCGTTCTGATCAATGGCATAGTCCACCGCCAAACGGAACTTCTGGTTATCAAAGGGGGCCTTGGCGTTATTCATGCCCAGGTAGCTGAAAGCGGTGCTCATGGTTCTGGCAATGGCAGTATCGGGGTTTTGCTCCAAGCGGGGGATGTCATTGGCAGGAACATCATAAATAATGTCCACATTGCCAGTCTCCAGCTCGATGACCCGGCTGTTGGCCTCTACCACCGTGCGGATGATCAGGTTTTTATAAGCCGGTTTTTCACCCCAGTACTCTTCATTGCGCACATAGACGCACTTGTCGTTTTTGTCCCAGGAAACAAATTTGAAGGGACCGGTGCCAATGGGATTTGCCTTGGCATGCTCAATATCGGTGGTGAATTCCTTTTCGCTGACTACCACGGCGCCCACATAGGGGAGATATCCCAGCAGAGGGAACGGCTCATAGGTCGCGATTACAATGGTGTTGTCATCTTCCACCACGCTGCTGGCCGCATCAATGGCTGACATGATGTAAGAGACCTTGGCGCCGTCGGGACCGGTGGCGCGGGTCAGGCTGTACAGAACATCGTTGGCGGTCATCTTTTCTCCGTTGTGGAAATAGACGTCGTCCCGCAGATGGAAGCGCCAGTTCCGCTCATCTACCCGTTCCCAGCTGGTGGCCAGAAGAGGTTGGATCTCGCCATTCTCATCATAACGAACCAACGTCTCATAAACCGGGTTCAGGTTGTTGACATTGGCCGCTGTGGAAGCAGCACAGGGATCCATACCGGTGGGGTCTGCTCCAATGGCTACCGTCAGGGTATCTTTTGTCTCCGAAGGAGTTTGGCTGCTCTGCTCTGCCGGTGCACCGCTCTCTCCGTTAGAGTCAGAAGGTGCGGGCGTACTGCCGCAGGCAGTGACGGTAAGGGTGATAAGCGCAATCATCAAAGCCAGGGAAAGAACTCGCAAAAATCCTGATTTCTTCATAGAGACGCTCCTTTTTTATATTGGTGTTCTCAGCCCGTGCTTATATGAGAATTTTTCCCATATACGACACTGACCGGAACAAATCCACTGCGGGTATTTACATCGGTTGAACGCCGTTGGCGGACCGCCTGAAAATATCATACAGAGGATGCGGGAAGGAAAATGCGTCATGCAGTATAGGCAGATAGTTCCTTGCTGTTTATGAAGGGATTGCGAGAATGAAGGTAAGCACGCCGCCGGTCAAAAAGTTTTGGCCAGCTCCAGGGGAGGAAATCTCTTGCCTGTCCTCAAAAGGGCTCTTTATTCCCGCCCGGTTTCTGGAAGGCCAATACAGCTTCCGCAGCTGATTGGACAACCGCTCTTTCCAATCCGGCGGCGCGCTTTTCATTCTTTACTGTGCTTGATTGTTCCGTTTGGTTTTGTTTTGATCTGCTTCCATCTTTTACTCAAAAGTAACCATGTGGAAGAAATGGCTGGCAGCGGGAGTGGGCTTAAAGTTCTTGACATTGCTGCGGATGCCCATAACCTGCTCCGGGTTGGCCAGAGTAATCATAAAGTTGTTTTCTCTCAGATACTTCTGGACGTCCTTTACCAGAGCTTCACGCTCAGGGCTGTCCGGCATGGCACGCTGCTTGTTCAGCATTTCATCCAGTTTTTCATCGCTGACAAATACATAGTTGTTGACGGGAATCTGGTCGCTGTGGAAAGGACCATAGATGTTGTTGTCGGGCTCAGGGAATCCGACAGCACCCCAGCTGCTGATAAAGAAGTCCTGTTCGCCGCTCTCCACCATAGATCCAAAAGTGGCCGCTTCATAAACGCCAACCTCTACATTGATCCCCACTTCTGCCAGCATGCCCTGCAGAACAGTAGCCAGGTTGACACGGCGGGTGACCTCATTGGTCCACAGCTGCAGAGTCTGGTTGGTGTCGTAACCAACCTCAGCCAGCAGGGCCTTGGCCTTCTCAACATCGTAACGATCGGTGACATCACTGTCATCAAAATACTTCATATTTGGGGTAATCGGGCCGGGGGTAAACTGGGCAATGCCGCTGTATACCGAGGCACAGATGGCATTCTGGTCAATGGCATAGTCCACTGCCAGGCGGAATTTGGGGTTGTCGAAAGGTGCCTTGGAGCAGTTCATGCCCAGATACTCAAACAGCGTACTGCCATTACGGACAATATCGGTATCAGGGTTCTCCTCCAGGCGGGCCACATCGGTGGGAGGTACCTCAAAGATGATATCCACCGTGCCGGCTTCCAGCTCGATAACGCGGCTGTTGGCCTCAATGATGGTCCGGATGATCAGGTTCTTGTAGGCAGGCTTTTCGCCCCAGTACTCTTCGTTGCGGACATAAACGCACTTGTCGTTCTTGTCCCAGGAAACGAACTTGAAGGGGCCGGTGCCGATGGGGTTGTTCATGGCCTTGTCGATGTCTGCCGTAAACTCCTTTTCACTGACCACCACAGCGCCAATGTAGGGCAGGTAACCCAACAGGGGGAAGGGTTCCTTGGTGGCAATGACAATGGTGTTCTCATCCTCAACCTTGCAGTTGGCGGCGTCAATGTAAGCCATTATGTAGGAAACCTTGGCACCGTCGGGGCCGGAAGCACGGGTGAAGCTGTACAGAACATCGTTGGCGGTCATCTTCTCACCATTGTGGAAGTAGACATCGTCGCGGAGGGTGAATCTCCAGTTGAGATCATCGATCCGCTCATAGCCGGTGGCCAGCAAAGGCTGCAGCTCGCCGTTCTGATCATAGCGGTACAGAGTCTCATAGACGGGCTGCAGGTTGTTGACGCTGGGCGCTGTGGATGACTGATGGGGATCCAGCGTCGGGGGGTCCACATTGATCGCTACAATAAGGGTATCCTTGGTTTCGCCGGAAGAAGTCGTACCGGCAGCACCGCTTTCTCCAGCAGTGGCGGAGGAAGCGGGCGCGCTGCTGCCGCAAGCCGTCAGGCAAGCCGCTATCAGCATCATGGTAACAGCCAGGGAAAGAACTCGCAAAAATCCTGATTTCTTCATAGTATCGCTCCTCACGTTTTTATTTATGTCCACAACCGGCGCCCAGTAATACCTTTGCATCAATCCGCACTGTTCGCCTGTTGGAACAACCTCACAACAGATACTGTCCTCATGGGTTCCGTGGGTATGCTTCAAAGGATCTGATGCTACCCCATCGGGGTAAGGGTCGCGAGAATTTGGGGAACGTTTACAGCGTTGCATAGTGTATGAAGTGATCACGGGAATCTAAAAAAGGACGCGCTGCCTCCAAAAGGCGGAATATTTTCCTTGCTTTTGCGTCTGCAAAGCCTTGGTTCGACAGGGAATTTTTCTCTTCACTGCCGTGTTGTAAGATATAAACTTCCCCCGTTTATCTGAGGAAGCTTCTTATCCGGCTTCTGCATCATCGACGCAGCGCGTCGGGAATCCTGTTCCTTAGCCTTGGGTCAGAGATACTGCTTGATTACCGCATTTTATAGGACGTACGGAAGATTTCCTCCTTGGGCATATGGAAGCCGTCCCGCTCCAGGTAGCCCAGCTTCATTTTGTCGTAGTACCGCTGGCCCTTTTCCTTCAGTTCTTCCATATCAATTCCAATGAGCTTCTGGTCTTTCATGACCACACGGCCATTGATGATGGACATCTTGATATCCGTACGGGAGCCCACCATAAACATGGTACGAACAGGATCGTCAATAGCGCCCATATGGAAAGCGTCCAGGTCTACCACGATCATGTCGGCCTTGGCGCCCTTGCAGAGACGTCCCAGGTCATCCCGGCCCAGCAGCTGGGCACCGCCCAGGGTCACAGCGCGATAAATATCGGCATAAGTGGAGCCCACAGCAGAACCCTCTACCATCCGGGAGTACATGCTGGCGGTCCGGATGTTCTGGAAGAAGTCAGGCGGGAAGGTATCGGTGCCGATGGCAATGTTGATGTTTCTGCGGCGGTATTTGGCAAAAGAATCCAGGTAACGTCCGCTGCGGCCGATAATAACCGGGCAGTAAATGGCGGTGGTACCGGTCTCACTGAGCAGAGCGAGATCATCACCATCTGCGTCATCACCCCAGCGAGTGCCGGCAGCTACATAGCAGTGGGGAATGCCTACATTGCGGCCCAGGAAACCGAGGTCATACAGGTAGCGGATGGAGCTTTTGCCTGTACGGGCCCGGATCATGTCGTACTCTACTCTTCCCTGTGCGGCATGCAGTTTGATGGGGCAGCCCAGCATTTCGGAAGCGGCCTTGGTGTTGATCAGGTTTTCTTCTGACTGGGTCTCAATACGCTCCGGCTCCAGGCAGCCCCGGATCAGACCGTCGTACGCACCGTCAAAGACCTTGATGAACTCAATGGCACGCTCCAAGCCTTTGGCGCCTTTTTCGTTCTCGTACCGGACGTCATATTTTCCATCAGCGGTGTACACGCCAAATCCGGACTGGTAGCTGGGGCAGGTATACAGACGCAGGCCCAGGCGACCGGCATTATGCACAGCAGCAACAGCTTCTTCGTAGGTCTCAGCCCATTCTTTGTAGTACATGGAAGTAATGGGCATGGCGGTGGTGACGCCGCTGAGAATCAGCTGAGCATAGGCATACAGAGACTTAAATGCCTCTTCTTCAGGAGTCATCAGCTCATGCATACCTTTGTTATAGTACTCTTCAGAAGGCCGGATGCTCTTCTGGGCTTCCGGATAGGCTTCCAGATGTATAATATCGTGGTCGATGTCTCCCAGGGCATTCAAATCGATAAAGCCGGGGCAAACCACCGAGTTTCCTACATCGATGGTTTCATCCACATCGCCCTCATATTTTTTTCCAACATAAAGAATGGTACCGTCCTGATAAACGACTTCACCGTCAACAATAATTTCATGATCGGTTCCGTCAAAGCCAACAACATATTTACCTTTGACTTTGGTAATCATGGGGACCATATCTCCTCTCAAGTTTTGGAGTAAGAGAAGAGGCTCATCGCAGTCCGACAAGCCTCTTCTCTCCTATCAGCTGGGGTACCCTGTCGGGGGCGCCCCTCATTCCGGCTGTTTGGCCGTATGTCCAAGCTCAGGGTCTTCATACGGCAAAACAGAAAGGAGCCGTAGTGTTGTAACGCTTAAAGATTATTCAAAAGTAACCATGTGGTAGAAGTGGCTGGCAGCGGGAGTGGGCTTAAAGTTCTTGACGTTGCTGCGGATGCCCATAACCTGCTCGGTGTTAGCCAGGGTGACCATGAAGTTGTTCTCACGGAGATACTTCTGGATATCCTTCACCAGAGCCTCTCTCTCCTCGCCGTCGGGCATAGCGCGCTGCTGAGTCAGCATCTCATCCAGCTTGTCATCCCGGACAAACATCATGTTGTTGACAGGGATCTGAGCGCTGTGGAAAGGACCATAGATGTTGTTGTCGGGCTCGGGGAAGCCAACAGCGCCCCAACCCTGAATGAAGAAGTCCTGATCGCCGCTCTCCAGCATGGAGCTGTAGGTAGCCAGCTCGTAAACGCTGATCTCAACATTGATACCAGCCTCAGCCAGCATGCCCTGCAGAACAGTAGCCAGGTTGACGCGGCGGGTATTCTCGTTGGTCCACAGCTGCAGGGTCTGGGTGGTATCGTAACCAACCTCAGCCAGCAGAGCCTTGGCCTTCTCAACATCGTAACGATCGGTGACATCGCTGTCATCAAAGTACTTCATGTTGGGGGTGACAGGGCCAGGAGTGAACTGAGCAATGCCGTTGTAAACAGAGGCGCACAGAGCGTTCTGATCAATGGCATAGTCAACAGCCATACGGAACTTGGGGTTGTCAAAGGGAGCCTTGGAGCAGTTCATGCCCAGGTACTCGAACACGGTGCTGTCATTGCGGACAATGGCAGTGTCGGGGTTCTCTTCCAGGCGGGCCACATCGGTGGGAGGAACGTCAAAGATGATGTCCACGGTGCCTGCTTCCAGCTCGATAACGCGGCTGTTGGCCTCGATGATGGTCCGGATGATCAGGTTCTCATAAGCAGGCTTCTCGCCCCAGTACTCTTCGTTGCGGACGTAAACGCACTTGTCGTTCTTGTCCCAGGAAACAAACTTGAAGGGGCCGGTGCCGACGGGGTTAGCCATAGCCTTGTCCACATCGGTGGTGAACTCCTTCTCGCTGACAACCACAGCGCCGATGTAGGGCAGGTAGCCAAGCAGGGGGAAGGGTTCCTTGGTGGCAATAACGATGGTGTTCTCATCCTCAACCTTGCAGTTGGCGGCATCGATGTAGCCCATGATGTAGGAAACCTTGGCGCCATCGGGGCCGGAAGCACGGGTGAAGCTGTACAGAACATCGTTGGCGGTCATCTTCTCACCATTGTGGAAGTAGACATCGTCGCGGAGGGTGAATCTCCAGTTGAGATCGTCGATCCGCTCGTAGCCGGTAGCCAGCAGGGGCTGCAGCTCACCGTTCTCACCGTAACGGTACAGGGTCTCGTAGACAGGCTGCAGGTTGTTAACGCTGGTGGAGTTGGAAGACTGGTGGGGATCCAGCGTCGGGGGGTCGCCGCCCATGGCGACAATAAGGGTGTCCTTGGTCTCTCCAGCAGGAGTGCTGTCTCCGCTTGCTCCGGAAGGTCCGGAAGAAGCAGGAGTGCTGCTGCCGCAGGCAGCGAAGGTGGTCGCAATCAGGGCCACCATCAGCACCAGGGAGAGCGTTCTCAAAATTCCTGATCTCTTCATGTTTACGCTCCTTTTTTGACTATATTTTCTGCTATGCTCCCATAGCTTGGAAAACAATTAGGCTTTGACCTCCGCAAAATGGCATGCAACAAAACGGTTGGGAGCCACTTCACGCAGCTCGGGGGTCTCCTTGAAGCAGCGCTCCTGAGCCTTGAAGCAACGGCCGGCAAAACGGCAGCCTTCCGGCAGGTTCACAGGGCTGGGCACGTCTCCCTTGAGGATAATCCGCTGGCGGTTCAGGCCGACCTTGGGAATAGGAATAGCCGACAGAAGAGCCTGGGTATAAGGATGGAGAGGATCTTCAAAAATATCCTTATAATCGCTCAGCTCCACTATTTTACCCAGATACATAACGCCAATGCGGTTACTGATGTGCTTTACAACGCTCAGGTCATGGGAAATGAAGAGGTAAGTCAGATCAAATTCTTTCTGCAGACGGATCAGCAGGTTGATGATCTGAGCCTGGATGCAAACGTCCAGAGCGGAAACAGGTTCGTCCAGAACGATGAAATCCGGCCGGACAGAGAGGGCGCGGGCCACACCCACACGCTGACGGCGGCCGCCGTCCAACTCGTGGGGATAGGCGTTGATCAGCCTCTGAGAAAGACCGACAATCTCCATAAGTTCCTTAACTCTGGCTTCCAGCTTGGCCTTATCTTTCTGATACTCAGGGATATTGGTCAACGGCTCAGCAATCAGGTCAAAGATGGACAGACGGGGGTTCAGCGAGGAATAAGGATCCTGAAACACCATCTGTACATGCTGACGGAACTCTTTCATCTCTGTGGGATTCAGGTCATGAATATTTTTGCCGTGGAAAATGACCTCACCGCCGTCTGCCTCCAGCAAGCGAATAATGGTACGGCCAGTAGTAGACTTACCGCATCCGCTCTCACCCACCAGGCCGAGAGTTTCACCTTTTTCGATGTAAAAACTTACATCGTCCACTGCGTGCAGAAGGCCCTTCTTCACATGGAAGTATTTTTTCAGGTGGTTAATTTCAAGCAGTTTCTCTCTCTGCTCACTCATTTGGCATCCCCCTCTCCGTTGGCGTTTTCATACAGGAAGCACCGGACGCTGTGAGTGGGCGAAATATTGACAAGACCGGGCTGCTTCTTCTTGCAGATCTCCATGCACTTGGGGCATCTGGGGTGGAAAATGCAGCCTTCCACCTTCTCGGTGGGCTCAGGCGGCAGGCCATGAATTTCTTCCAGCCACTCCTCCTCGGTGTCCAGCTTGGGGATGGAGTTGAAAAGGCCAATGGTATAAGGATGGGACGGCTTATCGTAGATCTCTTTCACCGGAGCATACTCTACGACGCCACCGGCGTACATAATAGCAACCTTGTCACAAATTTCAGCCACAATGCCCAGGTCGTGAGTGATCAGGATCATGGAAGTACCAAACTTCTCCTTCAGTTCCTTAATCAGCTCCATGACCTGCGCCTGGATGGTCACGTCCAAAGCGGTGGTAGGTTCGTCGGCGATAATCAGTTTGGGACGGCAGGCCAGCGCGATGGCAATTACCACACGCTGCTTCATTCCGCCGGAAAACTGATGAGGATAGTCAGCAGCTCTCTCCCGTTTGATTCCCACCAGTTCCAGCAACTGGCAAGCCTCTTCGTAAGCGTCCTTTTTGGAAATTTCCTTATGCAGCTGGATCATTTCCATAATCTGATCTGCCACGCGCATGGTGGGGTTCAGCGAGGTCATGGGATCCTGGAAGATCATGGAGATTTCCTCTCCCAAGATCTTACGGCGATCCTTGTCGCTGATATGAATCAGATCCCGGCCATCAAATGTGATGGAACCATTGGTGATTTTTCCCGGAGGGGTGGGGATCAGGCCCATAATCGCCATGGCGGTAGTGGTCTTACCAGCGCCGGTCTCGCCCACGAAACCCAGGGTCTCCTGGTTACCGATCTCCAGGTTCAGATTGTTGACCGCATAGCAGGTGCCATCTTCCGTTTTATAGGTCACACACAGGTCCTTAATTTCAAGCAGTTTCTTCTCGTTTTCCATCTTGAACCTCCTCCCTTTCTCAGTTCTTCAGCTTGGGATCCAAGGCATCGCGCAGACCGTCGCCCAACAGGTTCAGGGACAGAACGGTAATAACAATGAAAATGCCGGGGATCAGGGTCAGATAGGGGCTGGTTCTGATGTAGTCACGGCCGGCGGAAAGCATGCTGCCCCATTCCGGCTCGGGGGGCTTAATGCCCAGGCCGATAAAGCTCAGGCCAGCGGTATTCAGGATGGCGCCAGCCATACCCAAGGTAACCTGAACGATAACAGGCGCAACACAGTTGGGCAGGATATGTTTAACGATGATCTTACCATTGCTGGTGCCAGAGGCAGTAGCCGCCTCGATGTACTCCTCGCCACGGATGGTCATAACCGAAGCGCGGACGATACGTGCATAGGTAGGTACCGAAGAAATGCCGACAGCGATCATCAGGTTAAACAAGCCGGTTCCCAGAGAAGCGGCGATGGAGATGGCCAGCAGGGTCTGAGGAATAGCCAGCAGGATGTCCATGAACCGCATGATGACGTTATCAACTTTTTTGCCGTAGAAACCAGCAATAGCGCCGAGGGAGCCGCCCACCAGCAGGGCGATGCCCACGGAAATAAAACCAACCAGCAAAGAAATCCGAGAGCCGTAAATAATACGGGTAAACACATCGCGGCCGAATTCATCTGTACCGAAAATATGCTCGGAGTTGGGGGGCTGGAACTGATTGACCAGATCCTGCTTGGCATAATCATAAGGGGCGATCACAGGAGCAAAAATCGCCATCAATGCCAACAGGAGCAAAATAAACACACCAAGGAGAGCGATCTTGTTCCGGCTCAGTCTTCTGAACACGGTAACGATCTGACTTCTGGATTTATATTCCTTTTCCATTAGCAGATTCCCTTCTTTCTCAAGTAGTGTGGCTGCAGATCAGTCTTTGGAGACCTTCGGGTCGATAAAGGCGTACAGAATATCCACCAGCAGGTTGACCACACTGAAGCATGCGGCCACAAACAGGACGCTACCCTGAACAATGGGGAAGTCTCTCTGCTTGATGGCATCGATCATCAGACGTCCGACACCGGGGATGGAGAAAACCACCTCGGTCAGCATTGCGCCACCCAGCAGGTGACCAAACTGCAGACCGACGACCGTAACGATGGGAATCAAAGCGTTGCGGTAAACGTGCCGCATAATCACGACAAACTCTTTTTGGCCCTTAGCCCGGGCAGTCTTTACATAGTCCTGACGGATGACCTCCAGCATGCTGGAACGGGTCATACGGGCGATAACCGCCGTACTCTGCATACCCAGGGCAACCGCGGGCATGATCATCTGCTCAAAGGAATCGAAGCCGGAGGGGGGCAGCCATGCCAGCTTTACCGAGAAGAGCAGGATCATCATAATGCCGATCCAGAAGATAGGCGCCGATGTACCTACCAGAGCGAACACCATAACGATGTTATCGATAATGGAGTACTGCTTAACAGCCGAAATAATGCCCAGTATGGTACCCAGAACGGTAGCCAGCAGCACCGCTGCGGCAGCCAGCTTCAAGGTATTGGGGAACATGGTGAGGATTTCCTGCAGCACAGGGCGCCCTGTATTATAGGAAGTACCCAGGTCCGCATGGAAAACGATCTTTCTTACGTAGTTGGCATACTGTACCAAGAACGGATCGTCCAGTCCGAGTTCCTGTCTCAGCGCCTCGCGCGCCTCCGGTGTTGCCGATTCACCCAGCATCATTCTAACGGGGTCGCCAGGGGTGAGCTGCAAGAGCGTAAAGACAATGAACGAGACTCCAATCAGCACCAAGACCAGATAAGCCAGTCTTTTAACAATGTATCGAAGCATTGTTTCCCTCCTCTGTTTTCTTTGCCCGACGGCATTTTTAGGGGTTCGTGATAGTAAATAATATTTTTTGCCCCGTTAAACATATTTTACAGCATCCTGCTCACCTCATCATTATCTTATTACGACAATATCCTGCTGCCATATTTGGTATCTTAGGCTATTATCATCGAATAAAGGTGTGATATATTACCGAATAATGCATAATATTTTTTCATTTCTTAATAAAAACCACACATTTTTTTCAGTTTTAAAAACTTTTTTGCATATTCTCTCATTTTGAATGGCCTTTGGCACTTTAGGATAATACATTCCTAAAGGCAATTTTGGGACTTCTGGGCGCAAATGCTAAAATTTAATGGGCTATTTTGTGCTCTTTGCTTACATGTCACTCTGCATCTCTGCTGTTGCTACAATCCAGAAAAAGTTTCTTGTGAAAATTAGACAAAGTTTTGTGGATTGTAATTTTTCTCTGAAAATAAAGAGTTTATGGAGAAATACACAATTTTTTTTCCAATTGCAGTTCTTTTCTATTCGCCTTGAATTGCCGAGATTTTCTTCCCATGCTTTTGTCAGCCTTAAGATGCATACAAATCAAATATATCCGCCAAAAACTGATTAAAAATACATTTCATATTTTACCATTGAATTATTCTTATTTCTAAAATAATTTTTTGGCATCATATGGAGTATTTTTCTCCCGTTTGGGAACATTCAAAAAGATATATGCATTCGGTACGCAGACACATGTCTTTATCATCCTGTTTTCTGCTTTTGCCTAAAGCTAACAGGATATGTAATATTAAACATATCATACACCTCTGCGGGCAGTTCGTCAAGGCATATCCACCAGAAGTGCCTTTCCCTTACAGGGCATACCTCCTCCCCGATACCATCCTTTCTCCCGGAAATAACCGAAAGAAAGGATGATATTGGATCGTCTGCAAAATACCTGAAGTTAAGGATAAGCTTTGTATTGCAGGTGTGGAAGCTCTGGAAAAAGAGTTCATAGGTGCAGCAGATGAGACTGTGGACGATCCCGGGGATGAAGTGGAAGATTGGGAGGATGATTGTGCAGAAGATGATGAAGAAGACGAAGTTGACGATGAGGACGATTCAGAGGATGAGCCTTGGGAAGATTCAGTAGAAGATCCGGAAGACGATTCTGAAGACGAGCTGGAAGAACTGGAGGATTCGGAAGAGGCCGCAGACACTGTGATGATACAGCTGGCGGTCTTTTTGCCGTCAGCGGTGGTCACCGTAATAACCGCTGTTCCCGGTGCTTTGGCCGTGACTTTTCCAGATGCGCTTACCTCTGCAATTTCAGGTTTATCCGAATGCCAGCTGACCACATGATCTGTCGCGTTTTCCGGGCTTATTTGGGCGTCAAGGCTCAGGGTCTGCCCCACTTCCAGAGTTGCCTTATCGGGATCGACCTTCACCCCGGAGACTGGTATCGAGGCAGCAGACACCTGGATGGTACATTGTGCCTTCTTTCCTCCATCAGCAGTGGTTACTGTAATAACCGCTGTTCCCTCTCCCCGGGCGGTAACTTTACCCGCGGCATTAACACTGGCCACCTCCGGTTTATCCGATTCCCAGCTCACGTCATGATCGGTGGCATTGTCCGGTGTGATCCGGGCGGTGAGGCTGATGGTTTCGCCCACTTTCAGGCTGGCAGAAGAGGGTTCCACTGCCACACCGGTGACCGAAATTCCCGCCTCAGATACTGTCACCTTACAGGAAGCGGTTTTTCCTCCGTCTATGGAGGTCGCAGTGATGACAGCGGTGCCAGGCGCCCGGGCAGTAATTTTGCCGGATGCACTGACGCTGGCAATCTTGGGCTGGTCAGAACTCCACTCCACACCATTGTCTGTGGCATTTTCCGGCGCGAGGCGGGCGGTCAAAGTGAAGGTCTCCCCTACTTTCAAAGTTTTCTCTCCGGGTTCCACGGTGATTCCCGTTACCGGTATATTTTCCCGGGATACCGTTACCTTGCAGGAAGCGGTCTTGCCGCCCTCTTCCGTGGTCACCGTGATGACGGCAGTGCCCGGTCTTACCGCAGTTATCTTCCCTCCGGCAGATACTTTGGCAACCGAATCGTCATCACTACTCCAGGAAACATTTTTGTTCTTGGCGCTCTCCGGTTCCACGGTGGCCTTCAGGGTGACTTCCTGACCCGGGGTCATGGTCAGCTGGGTTTTATCCAGAACAACTCCTGCTACGCTGCCTGCTTCGGCTACCGTCACCTTACAGGTGGCAGTCTTGCCGCCTTCTTCTGTGGTCACTGTAATGGTAGCAGTGCCCGGCGCCACAGCGGTTACCTCACCGGAAGCCGAAACTGCAGCAACCTTGGAGTCGGAGCTGCTCCATTTCAGCCCCTTGTCAGCGGCATTTTCCGGCTCAACGGTGGCGGTCAGGGTCGCTTTTTCTCCCACTGCCAGGGCCAGCTCAGTTTTGTTCAGCGTTACCTGGGTGACCCCTGTCTCGGCAGCAGTTCCTACCGATTCCGTACCAGGAGTAAAACTGCCGCTGTACAGGTCATTGAAATAGGAATCAATGGCGGATGCCAGCTTTTTGGCAATGGAATTCTGTACACTGGCGCTGAGCAGCTTGTTGTAATCTGTTTCATTGGTCAGGAAACCACACTCCACCAGAGTGGAAGCATAGTGGCTGGTGCGGGTCACCCGGTACAAACCGTATTTAGCACCCCGGTTGCCGGTTCCCATGGCAGAGTAAAGGGCACTGTTGGTGGTCTGTGCAAGCCCCTTGGAGAAGGGATAAAAATAATAGGTTTCGCTTCCCTTTCCCGAGGAGGACAGGGCCGAGTTGCAATGAATACTGATAAACAGCTGGGGATTGTAGCTTTGGGCCTGGGCGATGCGGTCATCCAGCTCCACCTTGGCCGAGCCTTTGGTATTGATCAGCTTGACGCTTGCACCGTAGCTGTCCCGAAGCACATCTGCCAGCTTGTCCGCAATGGCGGAATTGATGGCGCTTTCCGGGTAATATTTATTGAAGCCGAGAGCGCCTGGATCTGTTCCGCCATGGCCGGGGTCTACCACAATGCGGGCGTCGCTGAGGCTGGCAGGAACATTGTTGAACCGAAGCACCAGATTACTGCCGTCAAAAGATGCCGTGTATCCCACCATGCCGTTGGATTCCTTAAATTTCAGAGTCAGCTCAGTTCCTTTCCAGGAGGCAGAGCTGAAGAGCGGGTTTTTGGTCAGCTTAAGGTCCTTGGGAACGCTGTCCGTATAGTGGAATTCAAAGCTCATCCCACTGGAAGAATAGCTGGCCGTATAGCTCACCGGCTGCGTCATCGTGAGAATAACATCAGTATATGTTTTGGTGCTGGTGACGGTAAGACCTTTGATCTGATTTTCTTCCGCCATGGAAGAGGTGCTGGACACATCCTTGGCGTACACCCGCTGTCCCGATTCCAGCATATAGTACCGGTAGGTGTAGTTGCCCTCCTGGTAGATGATCTCATCCCCCAGAGTATAGTCCAGGGCGCCCTTGGGCAGGGGGAAGCAATCAGGGCTGGAAAGATCATTGATGCTGGAACTGGGGAAAGTTTCCGCCTGACTGGCTGTTACCTTTACAGGCTCTCCATCTCCGATCACCGCTTTTTTATTGACCTTGACCACTGCTCCGTTTTTGGTGGTACTCATCCCCTGGTAGGTGGCGGCAAAGGCGATATTTCCCAGGTTTTGGACCGAGGAAGTAGCTGCCGGTGCGGTAAAGGTTCCGGTGTATTTGGTATAGGAAGAGTTCTTGTCGGTGCTGTCGTCCTCTTCTTCGCTTTCGCTCAGGGAAATGGTTTTTCCGTTGAAGGAAGCCGTCACCTTGGAGCCTACATAGGCCTGGACCGAGACCGTGATCTTCATTCCTCCATCCACAGTGATGTTCCCTGTTGGCGAAACGGAATCGATGATCTGGACATTGCGGGTAATTTTGTAGGTAATGGTCTTTTCCTTATGAGCAAAGGTAAAGGTGTTCAAACCTGCCTTCAGGTCAGCAGAAAGGGTAAAGAAGCCGTTGTCGTCCCGCTGCACATCCTGGCCGTTAAGGGTCAGCTTGTTTTCCGGGTCGGACGCGCCCATAAAGGTCACAGTGGGTTCGTAGGTGGTAAAGGTGGTCTGCTCCGGTTTGGACATGGTCAGCTCCCGGAGCATATATTCCGGATTGATCTCACCTTTATAATAGCGGGCCAACTTGGTGGCAGCCCCCTCGGGATCTGCCGACAGGCGGGAAAAGCTGTTAAAGGCGCTGCCGCAGTATCCGGTAATCCCCCGGGCCTCAATGACCTGCTTGGTGATCTCATCCGGGCTGCTCCATCCGGGGTTTTGGGTGCAGATTCTGTCCGAAGCCTGCAGGACATACAGCGGCAGGCCGTTTTCACTGAGAAGGCTGCCCCACCATCCTACCACTGTGGCGAAAGGAATGGCGGTATCGGTGAGAGAACCATAGGCCTCCACCATGACAAAATCCACCAGCTTGTCCTCTACAAAAGCCACCAAGTCGGCGTTGCCGTCGGTAAGGGCAGAAAAAGGCGCTGCCGTAGCGGAACCCCGCTCATCTTCCTGCTGTGTGGCCCACTGGGGTCCGGTAAGCAGGCCCAGCTGCATTCCCGGGACTTTTTCATCCAGCACTTTTCCTACGGAGGTGACCACCACCCGGGAGACGGACTGCATATAGGCCTCATATCCCATTCCGCCGCCATACTTCAGGTAGGAAGCGTAGCTGTCCTGCGCCGGGATGCTGTAATAATCATCCAGAATCAGGCCGTCCGGCTGATAGCGGGAGACAAAGTCTGCCACGCCGGTACGTACAAAATCCAGAACCTTGGCATCTATGTAGGGCGCGGTGGAAAGCGTCTGGCCATCATAGACCGTCAGGGCGTTGTAGATGCAGTAGACATACATTCCCTTCTCTTTGGCGGCAGAAATGGCATAGGCCAACGGGTCAAAGCCCTGTGCAAGCTGGGGGAGCGCATCGGTGACGTAGGCTACCCCCTTCTCCCCCGTAGTCTGAAGGATCACGGTATTCATTTCCAGTTCTTCCAGCCGGGAGAGGGCTTTGTCAATTTCTGCTTTTACCGCCGCCTCATCGGAACCGGCCCCTGTCAGATAGTCTTCTCCGGGCTTAAGAACCACGCCCCGCATTTCATCCGGCTTATTAAATACCACAGGGACTGTGCCAGCCGCCTGGTCGTCCCCTCCCAGAGCCAGGTTCCCGATGGGATTCCGGTCTCCTGCCTCCTGTCCGCCGGAGGATGCCTCTGAGGAGGACGATTGGGACGCCTCAGAAGACGGCGCAAAGGCGGCATCTCCGCCTATAGCCACCGCCGCAGCGGCCATTCCCACAATGATGAGCGAAAAACTGATGCCCAGCAGGGCAATCATTTTTTTGCTGCTGTTGAGTAAGCTCTGCACGTACCCTAACCTCCGGTTCAGTCTAAAATGTCCTGCAGATTTTCCATCTCAGCGCGGACCTGTTCTGTAATGGCGGCGCTGCCGTAAAAGCTTTCGGGCCGGAAGGTGGAATCATACCGGTAAAGGATGAATCCGCCATATTCTGAAAGGCTCCGGGCCGCCTCTACCTGCCTGGCAATCATATCTGTGGTACCGATCCATTCATTCTTGCCGGCACCTGCCCAGGTATCTTCCTTTCCAAACTTATAGGTGGCCAGACCTACATACAGTCCCACCCCTGTCCCCTGAAGCATCCGGTTAAAGTCCCGGATGGTGCTTTCATAGGGGCAGCCGCTGTTCTGGAAGCCAAAATACATCTGCGGACAAATATAATCCGCGTAACCCTTCCGGGCAATTTCTTCCACATCCACATATTGGGAATTCAGGTTATTGCTGTTATTGCCCTGCGGGCTGATGCCAAAGCGCACTCCGGCGCTGCTGGTAACATCATACACCTTGCCCATCAGGGTGGTAACGTTGGAACGCCGCCATTCCGCCAGAGATTTGCCGGTGCCGCTGGCTTCATAGGTATCCCGGTCAAAAGAGGCGTCGGTGGTGGGATAAAAATAGTCGTCAAAATGGATCCCATCCAAATCATAGTTCTCCACCAATTCCCGAACACCGTTGACGATGTGATCCTGAGCCTCCTTGCTTCCAGGATTGAAGCTGATCATGGAGCCGTCCTGGATTACCACATCCCCTCCCTGCTCCAGATATTCCCGGGCGGGATTCTGGCTGCTCATGGGCTTGGCGGATGCGGCGCTGCGGATCCGGTAGGGATTGATCCAGGCTTCCAGTGCCAATCCACGGCTGTGCGCTTCTTCAATGGCAATTTCCAATGCATCAAAGGGGGCGCTGTTCAGATCTCCTTCCGTCCCGTCAAACAGATAGGACTGGGGAAAATATTCCGAAGGATAGATGGCATCCCCAAAGGGCCGCACCTGCAGCACAATGGTGTTAAGCCCCAGATCCGCGGCATTTTCGCATGCCTGGGCAATTTTACTCCGGTATTGCCCCGCGCTTTGGTTGGTAAGCAGATCTGCCAGTTCCAGATAGGAAATCCATACCGCCCGCATCTCGTCCCGGGGGGCGGGAACGGTATTTTCCTTCTCCTGTTCTCTGTCATCTTCCTGCTGTGTCTGAGACTGGCTGTGAGAAGAAGATGATTCCTGAGAAGGAACCGACTCAGAGGCCGGAGAGGAACTGCCTGAGGAAGCCTGCGGTTCCGATTTTGTTGAGGAAGACGATGAGGAAACGCTTCCCGCTGTGGAGGAAGAAGATACGGCGGGAGGGCTTTCCGGAACAGGCTGAATGCTGTTTTCCTCTGAAACCGAAGAAGGTGAAAATTCAATTGTTCCGGATCCTTCCACCATATTGGGGGCGGGTGCAGGCTGAGCAGCGCACCCCGCCATGGAAAAAATCAGGGAAGCGGCCGCAATCAAGGACAGGGTTTTTTGTATCATAATCTCTCTCCCTACCGGGACGTTCTGGCAGCCGCCCCTGTTTTCCGTCATGATTTTGCCAGCTATTATTTTATCTTTTTGTAAGAATTGGGTCAATACATCTGTGCAAATTACCAGTATTTTTACTGCATCACTGTCTAATAAAGGATATCACTGCAGGACTATGGAATTTTGCTAAAATGTGCTATCATAAAATAGATATTCTGAACCTGTGGAAAGGATGATTCTCTGTGTTCTTTATCTGCGGTACGGGAAGCAAGGCAGTCCCCCTTTCAGGAACCTCCTGCACGATGATCTGCCCTGCTTGCGGCAAAACCACGGTTTTCCATGTGTGTTGGTTTTATGATTATTTTCACCTTTTCTTTATTCCGCTCTTTAAATTCAACCACCGCTATACCGCCACCTGCGGCGGCTGTGCCGGGGCCTTTTCGGTGGACCTGCAGGCCGGGCACGCTTTCCGTAAGGGCCGGGCAAGCCTGATGCCTCACCATCTTACGCCCATTTCCAGGAACTATTCCCATCCTTCCGTTGTGCTTTGTCCCGTATGCGGCCGCCAAAATCCCGCCGGCAGCCGATATTGCAACCATTGCGGACAACCTCTGGAATAGGAACTGCATTTTCTTGTTTTAGGATCAAAGAGTGATGGGAGGGATTGGCTGCAGCCGGTGATATCTCACAGAAAAATGGGGGAACCGCTCCATCGGTGCGGGACCCCTGCCGTATGCCTCCCCATAAATTGGGGGCAGGTGGGAAGGTGTTCCTTTCGGACAAGCCGGTTCCTGTTTGATCAGCCATCCATCTTTCGATATACAGACAGGTTTTTCATATTTCCCCAGCATAAATGGGGTTAGACCAAGGTCAACAGACAAGCCCTTGGGCCCAGCCAGGATTTGGATAATCCCTAAGCGGCACCATTACCGGTAAGCTTCTCCCCTCTCCTGCGGTATCCATTACCCTACAATCCCAGAGGGGCAAAGCCCTTCTATTCTTAAAGGCTTTCTGTACGATAATAGGTTGCTGCGTTCTATGTATGGAATCAAGGTCATTTGATCCCCCGCACAGCAGGACGATAATGAAAAAAGCCTGTCCTGTCAGCAATAGGCTGACGGGGCAGGCTTTTTTGTAGGGAAAAATTCAGTCCAGTTCAGCAGCTTTTGCAGTAAGATGGGTGGCGCGCAGCACCGTGGGAGCCACATAAAAATACCGTGCGTCTTTAACGCTCAGGCCCATAGACTCTGCATCCGGGGTCTGCCCTTCCATTACCATCCGCGCCAGCTGGCCGGCCTTCTGCCCCAGCTGAGCGCCGTCGTATCCAACGGCAATGGATACATAGCCTTCATCCACCAGCTTGCGGGCGTCCTCATCCACCGACATCACCGCAATCTGCAGATCCGGCCAGGAATTGAATTCTGTGGGGTCATTGAGGTAATTGACCAGCTTCTTGGCATTGCTGCTTTCTACGCAAACAAACAGCTCGCTGTCATCAATGATCATCTGATCGATGCCCTCTTCAACATCAGCAGTCACATCGTCAGTAAGAAAATCCAGGACCATATCATGCTCCAGGCCGATGCTGTTCAGATAGGTTTCCAGCTCATCCTGACGACCGCTTTCCTGGAAGCCCTCTCTGGAAAGAACGGAATATTCCATGACATCGTCCTCGTCAAAGTCCAGAGACTCCCGGTCAGACATCCACCACCGGGTAACAGTTTCGCCCAAAGTCACTGCGGTGCTCTTGCTGTCAAAGCCGATATAGTAAAGGTTTTCCATCTTCTCCATCTGCTCTGCTTCCGGAGCATCGCCCATAAAGACCAGGGTGATCCCGTTTGCCAAAGCTGTATCAATGAAGTAATCCGTCTGGGAGTCTTCAAACAACTCCACAAAAATTAGCTTATACTCCTTTTCCACCATCTTATCAAAAATTTCTTTTTGCGTTTCCGCTTTGTTTACCGCCTCTGTGACCCGCAGGTCATAGGCGGATCCCAGTTCCTCGGCCAGGGCGTTTTTGCAGTAAACAGCATCCAAGCTGTCCAGCGTGCGGAAAATAACGCCGGTTTTAACAGCCGCTGCGGGAACCACATCCCTTGTTTCAGCAGTGGGCGCAATGGCCGCCAAAGTCATTTGAGCAGGTAAAAACCCGTTCTCTGCATTTTCTTTGGGAGATACGAAAAAGTTGATATAAGAAAAAATGAGAACGGCAACGATCAGATAGACAAAAATATGCTTCATTGTGCTCTCCTTCATTGTTAGGCGCAAAGCCACAGTTTGTAGTATTTTAGCATAAATCCCAATGCTTTTCAAGGATGGAATTGTTAATAATTAAAAAACGGGCGGTTTTGAAGGGAAATGGAAAGCATTCCCAACAAAACCGCCCAAAATAATGGGTAAAATTCAATTTTCGCCCATAGCCTGACGGGACTGAGCAATCATCATATCCTTGATTTTCATCAGTCGTGCCAAATTGCCCCGTTCATTCTCATCCAGTTTCATGCTGATGCTTTTAATGGTTTCCTGCAGGGATGGAATCTGAACATACTCCAAAGCGTTGACGCGGCGGCGGGTCTTTTCGATCTCCTCCGCCAGCAGCTGGGCGCTTTTTTCCATCTGGGCCAGTTCCAGCATCAGGGGCAGTACCTCCCGAAGGGCTTCCACCGAGTCGTCCAGCTCGCCGGAGGTAGACACAAATCCGTAGGAGTAAATATCCTCCCCCTCCGACGCCTGGCTGAACTGAAAGACCGGCACCGTGACGCTCATCACGTTGCGGGTATCCAGATCCAGCTCCACCTGAGTTTTGGGAAGCATCAGGGCCTCCTCCAGCATGCTGGGGCTCATCACCGCACTGGCGATCACAAAGCCGTCATAAACGCTCATGATCTTCTGCTCCACCTGCTCACGCAGCTCTTTGTTGCGCCGCACCAGCTCCAGGAACTTCTTCATTAAATCGTCGCGCTTGTCCTTGAGCAGCTTGTGGCCCCGCATGGAGGTCTGGAGCCGCTTCTTCAGCCGGGTCAGCTCCATCCGGGTGGGATTGACCTGCATTATTGCCATGCTTCATCCCTCCTATTCCGCCTGGGGCGTCTTGGGAAGGTACTTCGCAATAAATTCCGGTTTGATCCGCTTCAGCTCGGTCTGGGGCAGGATGGAAAGCAGCTTCCAGCCAATATTCAAAGTGGTTTCAATATCCCGGTTGGTTTCATATCCCTGGGAAACATACTCTTTCTCAAAGGCGTCTGCAAATTTTGCATACAGCTTGTCGGTATCGGACAGCGCCGCCTCACCCAAAATGGTCATCAGCTCCTTGGCGTCCTTGCCCCGGGCATAGGCCGCAAACAGCTGGTTCATGGTGTTGGCATGGTCTTCCCGGGTCTTTCCCACGCCGATTCCCTTATCCTTCAGACGGGACAGGGAGGGAAGCACGTCGATGGGAGGCATGACATTCTTGCGGTACAGTTCCCGGGAAAGGATGATCTGCCCCTCAGTGATATAGCCGGTCAGGTCGGGGATGGGGTGGGTCTTGTCATCTTCCGGCATGGACAGAATGGGGATCATGGTGATGGAGCCCTGGCTGTCGTCCCGGCGGCCGGCCCGCTCGTACAGGGAGGCCAGGTCGGTATACAGATAACCGGGATAACCGCGGCGGCCGGGGACTTCCTTCCGGGCGGCGGAAACTTCGCGGAGGGCTTCCGCATAGTTTGTGATGTCGGTCAGGATAACCAGTACATGCATGTCCTTTTCAAAGGCCAGATATTCCGCCGCGGTCAGCGCCATACGGGGTGTGGAAATACGTTCAATGGCGGGGTCGTTGGCCAGATTGATAAACAGGACGGCGCGGTCAATAGCGCCGGTGCGCTTGAAGTCGTTAATAAAGAATTCCGACTCTTCAAAGGTAATGCCGATGGCGCAGAACACCACAGCGAACTTGGAGTCGGTGCCCAACACCCGGGCCTGGCGGGCGATCTGGGCGGCCAGCTTGGCGTGAGGCAGGCCGGAGCCGGAGAAAATAGGCAGCTTCTGCCCACGGACCAGAGTATTCAGGCCGTCAATAGCGGAAACGCCGGTCTGGATGAACTCCTCGGGATAGGTGCGGGCCGCAGGATTCATGGGCAGGCCGTTAATATCCAGGCGTTTGTCCGGAATCAGTTCAGGGCCGCCGTCAATGGGTTTGCCCATGCCGGAAAAGACCCGGCCCAACATATCTTCCGAAACGCCCAGCTCCAGGCTGCGTCCAAAGAAACGCACCTTGCTGTGCTCCAGGTTGATGCCGGCGGAGCTTTCAAACAGCTGCACCAGCACATTGGAGCCGTTGACCTCCAGCACCTTGCAGCGGCGGCGCTCACCGCTGGGCAGCTCAATCTCGCCCAGCTCGTTGTACGCCACGTTCTCCACGTCCTTGACCAGCATCAGAGGGCCCGCCACTTCCTGTATGGTACGGTATTCCTTCAACATTATGCAGACACCTCCCCGGCAATCAGTTCTTTCATGCTGGATTCCAGCTCCTGAGTGGCAGAAGCCAGATACGCCTGAGCTTCTTCTTCCTGGGCATACTTGGCGCGGGCAATTTTCTCCCGCACGTCCAGCCCAAAGATAGCGCTCACCGGCACGCCTGCCGCCAGCGCGTTCTGAGCCTCATGGTAGAATTGCAGCACCAGCTTGAGGATACCATACTGCTTGGGCAGGGAGGTATAGGTATCCACGTCGTCAAAGGCGTTCTGCTGCAGGAAGTCCTCCCGGACGCTCCGGGCTGCCTCCAGGGTAAGGCGGTCCGCGGCGGACAGGGAGTCGTAGCCTACCAGCTTGACAATCTCTTCCAACTCGGATTCGATCTGGAGGATGTGCATGGTTTCGCTGAGCAGCTTGGTCCAATCCTCCGCCACATTGGCATTGAGCCATTCTCCGATGGTATCATTGTAAAGGGAGTAGGAGGTCAGCCAGTTGATGGCCGGGAAATGACGCTTATAGGCCAGTCCGGAATCCAGGCCCCAGAATACCTTTACGATTCGCAGGGTAGCCTGAACCACGGGGTCGGAGTTATCACCGCCGGCGGGAGACACCGCTCCGATGGCGGTAAGAGAACCTTCCCGGGCGTCGGAACCCAGGCAGATCACACGTCCGGCGCGCTCGTAAAACTGAGCCAGACGAGAGGTCAGGTAGGCGGGGTAACCTTCCTCGCCGGGCATCTCTTCCAGACGGCCGGACATCTCGCGGAGCGCCTCGGCCCAGCGGGAGGTGGAATCGGCCATGATGGCTACCGAGTAACCCATATCCCGGAAATATTCGGCAATGGTGATGCCGGTATAAATGGACGCTTCACGGGCAGCCACAGGCATGTCGGAGGTATTGGCGATAAGGACGGTCCGTTTCATGATGGATTCGCCGGTTTTGGGATCCTTCAGTTCCGGGAACTCCATAAGCACGTCGGTCATTTCGTTGCCGCGCTCGCCGCAGCCGATGTAGACCACGATATCCACGTCGCTCCACTTGGCCAGCTGATGCTGTACCACCGTCTTGCCGCTGCCGAAAGGTCCGGGAACAGCTGCCGTACCGCCCCGGGCAATGGGAAACAGGGTATCAATGACCCGCTGTCCGGTAATCATGGGGGCGTCGGGAGAAAGCTTGTGATCCACCGGGCGCTGGACGCGCACCGGCCATTTCCGAAGCATCTGGATGTCCGCTTCGGTGCCGTCGGCTTTCCGGATCCGGGCAACAGGCTCCACAATGGTGTAGCTGCCGCTTTGGATGGCGATAATCTCGCCTTCCATTCCCACAGGAACCATGATCTTATGGTTGATGACGCTGGTCTCCTGGACTGTGCCGATGATATCGCCGGGGACCACATGATCCCCCACCTTGGCCACAGCCACAAAGTCCCATTTTTTGTCGTGGTCCAAAGCGGTTACCGAAATACCTCTGGCAATGGTGCTGCCTGTAAGCGCCTTGATCTTTTCCAGGGGACGCTGGATACCGTCGTAAATCATCTCCAGCAGGCCCGGGGCCAGCTCCACAGAAAGGGGTGCGCCGGTGGACTCCACCTCGGCGCCGGGGCCCAGTCCGGAGGTCTCCTCATAGACCTGGATGGAGGCCTTATCCCCTCTCATCTCGATGATCTCGCCGATAAGGCCCATTTCGCCCACCCGCACCACGTCAAACATATTGGCATCGCGCATGCCTTCGGCGACTACCAGCGGGCCGGACACCTTAACAACTTTTCCTTGGCTCACTCTATTTCACCTACCTATTATCTATTATTCGTCTTTAAACAGAATGTCCGCGCCCACTGCGCGTTCCACGCTCTTTTTTACACTGGTCAGACCCATGCCCAGGGAACCTTCCCGCCCCGGAATAGGGATAATGGCGGGGGTCTGGTGATCTTTATATTGATCCAGCACATGCAGCACCGGCGCCATGGCCTGCTCGGTAATGAAGATAATGCCGCAGTTCTCGGCGGCCAGGGCATGGATGGCTTCCTCGGTCTGCTGGGGGGTAGATGTCTCCCGAACATCAAAGCCTACCGCCTTAAACCCCAGGACACTTTCCTTCTCCCCCACCACGGCGATCTTGCTACGCATAGGTCTCACGCAACCTTTCTGTGATCTGCTGCGCCGGCACTCCGGCCAACTTGGATGCCAAAACGATCCGGGCCGCCTTGGTTTCTCCTTCCTTGGCGTGCAGATAGGCTACCAGCGGCTCCACCCCAAAGGGGACCATTTTGACTCGGTCCAGCAAAGAGGTGACGTAGTTGTCGCACAGCTTCTCAAACAGCGTAAGCGGCCCGCCTGTCTTCAGGCCCTCAAAAGCCGGCTCCAGCTGGCTGCCGCAGTCCAAGGCCGCGATACAGGCCAGAAGATCGTCCATTCCCCGGATATAGGCGTCCGCCAGCCGGGCAGGATCCAGCCTGCCGCCTTCCGCCAGAATACGCCGCAGGGAAGCGGCATCCTTTTTCATCCGCAGCATCCGCACCGCAGTACGGATGTTGGCAATATCCACCTGCGCCGCCACAAAACCGCTGACAAAGGGATTGCCGAACTCACGGGCCCGGTCCGTCATGGCAGCCAGGACCGCTTTATCCAAATACAGGTCCACCAGCTGCGGGTCGCCGGTATGGGCCAGGGCTTCCAAAGCCTCCAGCGCAGCGGCGCCCAAAGGGGGGGCGATTTTCTCAAAGCGGCCGCTTTCCAGCTCCTGCCGCGCCGTCTCCGGGGAGACGTTCCCCAGAGGGCTGAGAAGTTCCTCTCCTTTTCCCGGAGCTTTCTTTTCTTTCACAAGGGTTTTCAGATTATGCCCGTCATATTTGTACCGGAAAATTTCCACCACGCCTTTGTCCGGCGCGATGCTTTCCACAAGCCGGTAAGCCTCCAGCAGGTTCCGGTTCAGAGCCTGCTCATAATCCGCCAGCCCAAAGCCCTGGCACAGAGCCGTATCGGCCACCACCTTGTAGGCTTCCTGGGCGTTTTTGGCATCGACCATTTTCCGGAAATCCTTCTGGGTCACCAGGGAATTTTCCATGGTACGCACCCGGGCCGTGGCATGGAGATAATCGGTATCCTTATAGTGTGTTTTGGCCAAAGCCGCACCTCCTCTCGTTTTTGGCCATCCGATCAGGAAAAGAGGATCTCGGCTACCCGGGCCTCCAGCTCTTCCTTGGCGCTCATGCTCAAAACTTCAAAGGTGCAGTTGGTCTCAATGCTGCCCTGCCGCAGGACAAAGCCTCCCAGGAAGCTTCCTGCTTCCTCCGCCAGGGTAACGGAAAAGTTTTTGCCTGCCTGCCGGCAGAGACCGGTGATCTTTTCCGCCAGTTCCCGTCCCATGTCATCTCTGTCCCGGGGGCAGAGGATCAGGGCCGCGTCTGCGGTGACATACCGGACGGCCTGCGAGGCGTAAAGGTCCATCAGCTTCTCTTTCGGGAGTCCGCGAAGGAGTTCCAGGCTGCGGGAAAAGACGGCGTCAATAACGCCCCGCCGGGCGGTGAGGCGGCGGTTGCGCTCCTCAATGCCCGCCTGGGACAGGGCCCTCTGGTTCAGGGCTTCCGCCTGTGCTCTGGCCTCGGCCAGGATCCCCTCCCTTTCTGCCTGAGCCTGCCGCTGATAGTCAGCTTCGATCCGGCTGACTTCGGCCTGGGAGGATTCCCGCAGTTTGCGTTCATACTCCCGGGCGTCGTCAGAAATTTTGCTGAGGATGGAAGAAATATCATTCATGATGGGAGCGTCACCTCTCTGCTTTTGATAATGGGGGCCGATCACTTAATGTTCATTACCAGCAGCAGGGAGATCAGCAGGGACAGAATGGCGTAGGTTTCCACCATTGCGGCGGCAACCATGGCCTTGGAAACTTCCTCAGGACGCTTTGCGACGATGTTGACGCCGGCAGCGGCCACACGGCCCTGACGCACGCCGGACACCAGGCCCACAAAGGCGATGGGGCAGCAGGACGCAAAGATGTAGGCGCCGGTTCCCAGAGACAGCTGGCCGATGGTCCCGTTGAGCATACCAGTCTGCACCATCACCATAAAGCCCACGACGAAGCCGTAAATGCCCTGGGTGGCGGGCAGAGCCTGCAGAACCAGCAGCTGACCAAATTTACCGGGATCTTCCACAATGACGCCGGACATGGCCTCACCTACGATGCCCACGCCCTTGGATGAACCCATACCGGAAAAGATAACCGCAAAAGCAACGCCCAGGTATGCAAGGAAAGTTCCGCCGAAATTTGTGATCAGTTCCATATTATTGTTCCTCCTGCTTAATATAAACATATTTTGTGTCGGCTCTGAGGGGGCGGAACGGCTGCCCGCCGCCCTCAAAGAACTTGCCGAAAAACTCCACATACTGCAGCCGGGAGCTGTGTACATAAGAGCCCAGGGCGTTAATGCCCAGGTTGAGCACATGCCCCCCGGCGAACACCACCACAAACAGCAGTGCGCCGAAAATATTCCGTCCCGGCAGGGTACCCATGGTATTTACCACCTGACCGATAACGCCGGTGGCAAGACCAAGGGCCATGATGCGGGAATAGGAGAGAAGATCCGAAAAATATCCTGTAATGTCATACAGGCTCAGTACACCGGACGCAGCCTTGAGCAGCGGGTTTTTCTTGTCCCGACCCTGGGTAAGGACCAGTCCCACGGCTCCGCCGATGGCCAGATACTGGCCGATCTGGGCTGCCAGCCCTCCGGCCAGCAGCAGCGGCAGTCCGATAAGGATCAGCATCCACAGTCCCACATCAAAGAAGGCGTCCAGCGGGTGCCCTCTGCGGATCATGAGATAGGCCTTGAGAACCAGGCCCGTCATAATGTGGAGGTATCCGAAAATGAAAGAAAGGATCAGGACCGACATGGGATCGGTCAGTGGATCGATGAGCATGGGGACCTTGACGTCCGCCCCAAAGAAGACACTGGCCACCCTCGGAATGGCGTCTCCGAACCAGCTTCCGTATAAAGCGCCCCAGAAAACGGTGGAAATACCGCAATATCCCAGCATTTTCAGCAGCTTTTTCATCCCTGCTCCGCAGTCCAGAAGTTTGGCACCCAGCAGTCCTACCACAGTCAGGATCAATCCGTATCCCGCGTCGGAGAGCATCATGCCAAAGAACAGGAAGAAGTAGGGCGCCATCACCGGGTTGGGGTCCAAACTGCCGGGGGCCGGCATGGAGTACATCTCGGTGACCGCTTCAAAGGGCTCCACCAGTTTGTTGTTTTTCAGCAGTACCGGCGGCTCCTCTTCCGGCCCGGGAGGAGAAAACTCATAGAAGCACTGGTACTTTTCCAGCACCCGCTCCACACGTGCTTTCTGCCGTTGGGGGACCCAGGCCGTCAGCAGCGAGGTCTCCGCAGTATGCAGCATCCTCCCCGCTGCCCTGGCCCGTTCCATGGCCATCTGGCACGCATCGTAAGTCTCCTGCAGGACCAGGATATCCCCGGCTGTTTCCTTGAGACTGTCCTTATACCGGGCCAGCTCCGTTTCCAGCCGTTCCAGTTCCCGCCGTGCGGCCGCCATATTCTCCGCCACGGTGCCGGTCAGCTTGTCAAACTCGACCTTCACACCCCCTGCGGACCGCATCCTGTCCCAGAATTCTCCAGTCTGGGATTTGTGGCAAACCGCTGCCGCGTAAATCTGCTCGGTATCCCGGGATATCTCCTGAACTACCGCCCGGATGCTCTCCTCCCCGCCGGTAAGTTCTTCCGGCGCCGCAGACAAGGGAAGCATCAGAAGAAAGATTTCGCTGTCATGGGTGCTCCGCTCGTCCAGCGGGATGTCGAGGTCCTTCCAGGGCATCAGGGAGGAAATCAGAAATTCTGTCCTGCCGATATCGCTTTGACACCGGCCGATCTCCTTCTGGATCTCCTCGACCCGGGCACAAATTTCCAGAGCCCGCTCCTGCCCGGCCGCGTCCGCCAACCTGTGGTAGTCCATCTGAGGCCGCCGGTCCAGCAGCTTTTTCTTGGGGGTATAGGGGGCAAGGATTCCAATCGCTGCTCCCAGGCGGCTCTGAAGCTGTTCAAAATTATAAAGATCCGAGATACGGCGGGATAATTCCTCTGCGATTTCTTCCTGCCCAGCCAAAGTTTCCGGCTCCACAATCTCCGCGCATCCCACCTGCATCAAATCGGAAAGGAGACGCTCATTGTCGGCGGAAAGGCCGTACAGAAAGAGTTTTTCCATTTTTTCAATCATTTGGTTCCCACGATCCTCTCAACAATCAGTGCCGCAGCCTGATCGATTTTGGAGGAAGCCTCCTTTTCCAGCGTCCGGTTTTTCTCATCCGCCTGGGCGCACCGCTGCGCCACCAGAGCCTCTGCCTCCTGCCGGGCACGGTCCACCAGCTGGGCAGCCTCTCTGGCTGCCTGCTCCTTGGCCTGCGCCACCGCTTCGCGGCCCTGCCGATGGGCTTCAGCCTCCGCTTCCTTGGCGCTTTGCTGGGCCAGGCGCCGGATCTCCGCCGCCTGAGCTTCCGCTTCCTTGATCCTGGCTACAATCTCCGTCATGTTGTTCACCGTCCTTCCTATGGCCTAAACGGCATCCCGGTTATCACCTGGGCAAAAATCCGCTTTGGTGCAACCTTTTCCCATTTTGTACAGAAAACTTAGTAAAAATTATACTACTCCACTCTTTTATTAGCCATGCGCACATTATATAAGAAACTTCCCAATAATTTAGTCAGCCTCACTACACACTGTTTTATTCTTTATAGAATTTTAATATTTCATTCGTTTTTACAGAAACCCCGGGCAGCAATAGCCGACCGGGGAAACTTTATGATTTTTTTTCCTGTTCCAGAATATTTTTCAGTTCCGCCAGAAAGGAATTGATATCCTGAAACTGGCGGTAGACAGAAGCAAAGCGTACATAGGCCACCTGATCGATGGTTTTCAGCTTTTCCATACACAGCTCTCCCACCTGGGCGGAAGGGACTTCCCGCTCCATACGGTTTTGGAGGGTGGTTTCAATATCCGTCACTGCTTCTTCCAGCTCGGAGAGACTCACAGGGCGTTTTTCGCAGGACTTGATCATGCCGCTGAGGAGTTTGTCACGGCAAAAGGCCTCCCGGGATCCATCTTTCTTGATCACCATCAAAGGCGTCGTCTCAATCATCTCGTAGGTGGTAAATCTTTTTTCACATTTCAGACACTCCCGCCGCCTCCGGATCCGCTCGCCTTCATCTGTGGGGCGGGTATCGATCACTTTGCTTTCCGTATAACCGCAAAAAGGACATTTCATCCTGTACACCTCTCTTTCGGGGATGCCTCCCAAATGGGGTATTGGGATATTTCTATCATAGCAAAAAATACCATTTGGCACAAGCATGGTTTTTGTGGGACAGGCTTTCTTCTTTTGCAGATGCCGATCCAAACAGGACCTGTACATTCTCCATTGCTCCATATGCTGCTTTCCGGCATGTTTCCCGATTGGGCCCGACCCAGAAAGACTGCTGAAATCATGGACAACAGCGGAGGTCTGTCAGCGGCCGCAAACAGAACAGGCCCCCACGGCTCTTATACCGCAGGGGCCTGCCAAAATTTTTATATCTGTGCCAGAAGGCCGTTCAGGATTTCCAGAGATTTGGTCAGTTCCCCTTCTTCCCGGTAATTGGAGCTGTACAGTTCCAGAATCAGAGCGCCATTGTAGTCCCGATCCTTCAGCGCCCGAAGGAAAACAGGCAGATCCATCGTCCCCTCTCCAATAGCCAGACAGGGGTGTCCGGGGGCGTTGTCGCTGATATGGACATGACACAAGTTGCCTGACATGGCTTCCAGCATCTCCAGAGGAGAGACCTCGGCCCGGATCGCCTGCTTCACATCCAAAACAAAGCCCGCGTCCGGAATCTGCTTCTTCAGATACCGGAAAAGCTCGGGATCCCGGGAAACGCTCCGTTCCACATTCTCGTGGAGGATCATGCCTCCCGCTTTTCGTGCCTCTTCATGAAGAATGTGAAACCGGCTGGCATAAAATTCCCGGTCCAGACCTGCCATCTTATGGGCGCCATGAAAAACCACATAGCGCCCCCCCAGCTCCAGGGCGATCTCCAGATATCGTTTATACAGCTCCACCCCATCGCGGAAGCGCCGGTCATAATCGGAAAAGAACAGCATGCCCTCCGATCCGGAGGTAAAGGGATGAATGGACGTAACTTCGATGCCGGCGTCAGCCAGAAGGTCCCGGATAGGGGCAATAAACTCCGGCCGGATCTCGGAAAAGGAGTTGAGAAAAATCTCAATACAGGAGCATCCCATCCTGACAAGGCGCTCCACGGCCTGCTCGGTAATCATGGGATAGAAGCAGGCCGAGGAAATTCCCGTCCTCAACGGGCGGCTCCTCTGTTGGCCTTACGCTCTTCCCACATCACCCAAAGCGGGCCGCTCAGGCACAGGGAGGAGTAGCAGCCGGAAATCATACCGACCACCAGGGGGAAGGCAAAGGTAATGATGGTGTCGATCTGATAAGCAAAGCCCATAGCCGCCACTACCACCATGGACAGTACGATGGTCAGGGTGGTGTTCACCGACCGTCCCAGAGACTGGTTGATGGACAGATTGACGATCTCCGCCAGAGAGGCTTTGCTGTTGCTGGCCAGACGCTTATTCTCACGGATACGGTCATAAATAACGATGGTATCGTTGATGGAGCATCCCAGGATGGTCAGCACCACGGCAATAAAGTTGTCATTGATGGGGATACGGAAGAGAATGAAGACCGTAAAGGCCACCATAACGTCGTGGAGCAGGGCCACCACACCCATGACACCGGCAGACCATCCACCGATCTTCCGGAAGCGGATGCCGATATAGACAATGATCATCAAAGCGGCAAAGGTCATGGCCACCATGGATTTCTGGAAAAACTCCCGACCGATGGTGGCGTCCACATTGCTGATGGAAACACTCTCCACTCCGCTGTCCGGAAACAGCTCCTGCAGCTTGGCGGCAATTTCCATCTGCACCTCGGGCCCGATGCCCTGAGCGCCTGCCAGGGAAACGGTAAAGCTTTCCTGACCGGTAACGGCGTCGCTGCCTGACTGAACATTGACCCGCTGGCCGGTAATTTCCTCCACCGCTGCCTGGACCTGAGCCAATTCCACAGGACCGGTGTGGTTATAGGTCACAATGGAGCCGCCTTTGAACTGGATATCCAGTTCTGCCCCAAAGACTGCCAGGGACACGACACAGAGGACCACCAGCGCCAGAGAAAAGATGAAGTAATACTTTCTGTTGCCGATAAAATCGATTTTCATCCTCTTTCACCTCCATAGAGCCAGGGCTTTCTGCACACCTTGAACTGGGACACGGCGGTAAGCATGATCCGGGACGCCCAAACGCCCATAATCATATTGGCCACCACGCCCATCAGAAGGGTATAACCAAACGAGTAAATGGCGCCGGCGGTGGAAGCGCCGAAGAAGAAGAACAAGGTATTAAAGATTTTGGCAAATATACTGTCCGGCGGTCCAAAGGCACCCATCAGAATCGCCGCCACAATGACGTTGGTAACGTTGCCGTCCAGAATGGCGGAAAAAGCCCTCTGGAAGCCCAGGCTCACCGCGCCGTCAATGGTTTTTCCGGAACGGATCTCTTCCCGGATGCGTTCAGCGGAAATAATGTTGGCGTCCACACCCATGCCGATACCCAGGATGATACCTGCGATACCGGGAAGGGTCAGGGTAAAGGAGGCGGTATTGGGCAGCACCCGGGTAACGGAGCCCACCATAAAGACTACCTGGCCCACCAAAGCAAAGACAGCCACAAGACCGGGCAGGCGGTAGTACAGGATCATAAACAGGGAGACCAGCACAAAGGCAATCAGGCCGGCGGTCACCATCACATCCTTGGCGCCCAGACCCAGGGTGGGAGAGATGGTGCTGTAGTTCTCGGTGGAAAGCTGGAAGGGCAACGCGCCGCCGTTGATTTTCTGGGCCAGAGCCAGGGCTTCTTCCCGGGTAAAGTTCCCCTCAATGTAGCCGCTGCCTTCGGTGATGGCCGTTTCCACAGTAGGGGCGGAAAGCAGGGTGTTGTCCATCCAGATGCTGATGACCTTCCCGATATTGTTCTGGGTGGCTTCGGCAAACTTTTTGGCTCCTTCCTCATGGAGGGAGAACTGCACCACATACTGCTCCTTGCCGGTGAGCTGATCGGCAATCACAGCGGCCTGAGCTGTTTCCAGGTCCTTGCCTTCCAGAACGATTTTTCCGGTGGGGTTGCCCTGGGCGTCCACAGCGGAGCCCTCACGGAAGGTCAGCATGGCGGTATCGCCAAGCTCTTTGACCGCCTGCTCAGGGTTGAAATCAGTCTCCCCCACCTTCCAGGGGAAACGGACGATGATCCGGTCGCTGCCGTAATCGGTATAGACCTCATAGTCCGTGATGCCCAGGGTCACCAGACGGTTCTTGATGACCGATTCGGCGGAACTCATTTCATAGTCTGTGGCGTCATATCCGTCGGAGGGGACAAAGGTGGCGTCCACGCCGCCCCGGATATCGATGCCCCAGCGAATGTCTCCGGCGCCCTTAATGTAGGTTTTGGTCAGATCCCCATTAGGCAGTCTGAGTCCAAAAAAGACAAAGTATCCTGCCACAAGAATCAGCCCGGCGACTACAAAGAACGGCCATTTTTTCGCTCTTTTCATGTATAGTCCTCCAATGCTTTCGACTACCTCGCTCCACAAAGCCGGAGCAAGGCGCTCATAGTGCCCATTATAGGACAACCCCAAAGGAAAGTCAATGAAACTTTGGATGGCTTTCCCAGCACCACCGTTGCCGGATCATTCCTTCCCATGAGATGTGGGAAACACATAGGATTTACATCTTAGGGTTCACCCCCGTGTGCTTTTTATGCCCGTACCCGCCGTACCGCCTTTTCTCCTTGTCGGGAGAGGCTGATTCCATCGGCAGCGGATGTTTATGATGACTCCATCCCACCTCTGCATCACCACCCGGCTCCTGTTTCCATCTTGTACGCCGGCACGGGGAAGATTATAATAGGAGACACGCGCGGCATGGGGATGCCTGCATGGGGCATGTTCCGGACAGCGGCAAAGCCATTTTATGGCCATCCGTTCCCCGGCAAGGAAAGAGGCTGTCCTGAACAAAAACCCGCCTCCGACCGGAGAGGAATCTTTGCAGGCATCAGAGCCGATTCCCACACAGTCTGCCATGCTTCGGCGCGTAGTTGGAGAAAAATCGGGGAACGGAATATCCAAAGGAGTTGGTCGCTGTGTGGAAAGAATGGGAACAACAGGCTCGGGAAGATGGTTTTCTCCGGGAAATAACGGCGGAAGGGATGCAGGCGGCCGGACTTGATATGTCCCGTGTGGATTGGGAGGAAATCCGTCTGGATCGCTGCCGGTTCATGGGGTGCGATTTCTCGGGGGCTTCCTTTCTGCGCTGCCGGTTTTTCCGATGCAGCTTTCAGGAATGCACATTTGCCGACAGTATCTGGCGGCAGGTGCAGGTTTCCCAAAGCCGGGCGGAAGGCTGCGATTTCCGTGAAAGCCGCTTTAGCAGCAGCACAATCGCAGACTCCTCCCTGCGGTACGCCAACCTCACCGGTTCGGCCTGGGGAGACTGCCGCCTCACTGCATGCAGCCTGCGTGAAGCCTTTTTGTCCCGCTCCAGTCTGAAAAAAATTTTGCTGGAACAGGTGGATCTCACCGGAACGGAACTGTTCCAGACTTCTCTGCGGGGGATAGATCTTTCCGGCTGTGATTTGGGCGGCATTATTCTGTCCCAGGACTGTCATGAACTGCAGGACGCCCGGATCAGTCCTGCTCAGGCTTTGGATCTGGTGCGTCTTCTGGGAGTGGAACTGCTTTGAAATCGCTTTCCTCTGTTTCCTCTCTCAGCCAAAGGCCTGAATCGGCTCTCCAGGGGTTCAGGCGCTGAAAATTCGCAGTTTACGCCACTCTCCCATTCTGTAAAGGACGTTTAGCGTCCCAACAAAAGCTTCTGTCCTGAAAAAACGGTTGTTTCCTGCATACTGCGCCCCACACTTGAAGCGAAAGGTTTATGCTCCACGGTCTGGCCGGATATTTTGGTGAAATCCCGCCATAACCACCGGCTAAGCCGGTGGCTTGAGCAGCCCTGCAAGGCCCTGTTATGGGGATCGTCTCATTGCACATCGAATTTCATTTCCTTTGCATCCCTTGCCTCACAGCCCGTAAAGGGACTGTGGCTGTTCTCAGGGATGCTTTCGCTATTTTCGGACTTGCCATTGGCAATTCCCTTGGCTGAGTACGGAAAGCCAAAGCTTTTCTACCTCTCCCCTCCACTGGCAAGCCGGCGCTTCCCTCCCCGGCAGCCAGACCCCCGGCTAAGTCGGGGGCTTGAGAAAGCCTATAACGACACCATACCGGCAAACCTCTCAAGAGATACTGAAAATCTGCCACTTGCATCATTTATCCTACGGCCTGTAAACGGGTACTTCACACACTAAATCAGCCTTTGCGTATGTGAAAGTCGTTCTTACTCTTTTCTCGCTGCGCTTGATGCTTGAATCTAAAGTTTTTTACCCTCTCTGGCTTAGACGGGGGTGTCGTTTCGCTAAAGCATACAAAACAAAGGAAGAAGGCAGACGTATTATCTGCCTTCTTCCTTTATTTTTGCCCATTTTACCAGTTCAGATGCTGATGGTCAGCAGGTACTCCACCGCCGCAATCCGGGTGCACAGGCACAGCAGTTTGGTCGCTACCTCCAGATCTTCCATTGAGGGGAAGGTGGGGGCCACCCGGATGTTGCTGTCGTGGGGATCAATTCCGTACGGATAGGTTGCCCCGGCTGGGGTCAGCGTCACTCCCGCCTGCCGGCAAAGCTCCACTGTGCGCTTGGCGCAGTTTTCCATGGTATTATAGGAGATAAAATACCCGCCTTTGGGCATGGTCCAGTTGGCCACACCCAATCCGTCCAGTTCCCGGGTCAGGATATCGTTTACCAGATGGAATTTGGGCCGGATAATCGCAGCGTGGCCCTTCATATGGGCTTTGAGCCCCTCAAAATTTTTGAAATAGCGGGCATGCATCAGCTGGGTGATCTTGTCATAGCCGATGGTCTGGATCGCCATCTGCTTTTTGGTCAGTTCCACGTTTGAGCGGGATCCTGCCACAGCGGCCAGTCCGCCGCCTGCAAAGGAAATTTTTGAGGTAGAACCGAAAATAAACACCATATCCGCTTTCCCATTCTTCTTAAGCAGGGCAAAGAGATTCTCCAGGTGGTCTTCTTCCTCCTCAAAGTTGTGGATCGTATAAGCATTGTCCCAGAAAATACGGAAATCCCGGGCCGCGGGGCGCAGCCTGGCAAACCTCTCCACCGTGGCCTTGGAGTAAGTAATGCCCTGAGGGTTGGAGTATTTGGGGACGCACCAGATCCCTTTGACAGCGGGGTCATTGTTTACATATTCTTCCACCTGATCCATATCCGGGCCTTCAGGGGTCATATCCACATTGACCATTTTGATGCCAAAATGCTGGCAGATAGCAAAATGGCGGTCATAGCCGGGAACCGGACAAAGGAATTTGATTTCCGGCTCCTTACACCAGGGTTTGTCGGAACCATATACTCCCAGAGTAATGGCCCGGGCCACCGTATCATACATCATATTCAGGCTGGAGCTGCCGCCCACAATGATCTCATCCATCCCAACATCCAGCATGTCGGCCATCATTTTGCGCACTTCCGGCAGGCCGTCTGGCGCGCCGTAATTGCGGCAGTCAATGCCGCTGTCCGAAATAGCGCCCGACTCGCTGCTGACCGTATCCAGCATCTCCATGGTAAGGTCCAGCTGTCCGGCCTCGGGCTTTCCCCGGGACATATCCAGTTTCAGACCTTTATCCACATACGTCTGGTATTCCCTGTTGAGTTTTTCCAGTTCCGCCTGTAACTGGCGGACCCCCAGTTCTCTGTACGCTGCCATGGCAACCTCCACTGATCCTTGATTTCTGTATTATTGTAGTCCATTTCGGCAGTATTTGCAAGTTAAATTTTTCTATCTTGCACATTCTATGCATTTTATCTGTTTTTGTTCCTTTGCATCTCTCATAATTGTGATTTTGAACTATACAAAAATGCAATTTTAAAGAAAAAGTCTCCGCGCTGCGCACAGCAGACGCGAAGACTTCTGAAAGGCTATGATTTTAAGGGCAACTTGGGTCCAATGGCAAAAGCTTATAGTGGAGGCGTACCGTCCGGCTGGGGTACTGCCGTTTAAAATTATCACTGATTCGTCTGCCCACCATACATCCGTTTTCGTAATTGGTACCGGGCAGCATGACCACAAATTGCGTGCAGCTGTACCGGGCATACAAATCCCCCCGGCGCAGAGAGCTTCCGATCACTTCCTCCAGCCTTTCCATGGCAGAGTGCTGCAGTTCCACTGCCGGAGTATCGTCCCGGTCATCGGTAATGGTACAGAGCATGATATATACGGATTGTCCGGTGCGCTCCAGGGTCCGGGCTATAAATCGGTAGATATCCTTAAAAATTCCATAGTGGCACAAATACGCACCGCGTTTGCACATAGATTCACGCAGATCCTCTTTGATAATGGCCAGATCGGTCTCCACACTTTTGATGGTTTTCATAATATCCCGATACAAATTGGTAAGGGATTCCGACGGATTGACGCCCAATTCATCATAAAGCCGGGTGGTAACCGCATCATAGGCTGCCAGAGCGTCTTTATGCCGTCCCAAACGGATCAATGAGCGGATGAGCAGTTCATAAATCCCTTCATCATAGGGATCGATGGCCACTGCCCGGTTGCAGATACTCACCATGGGCTCATACCGCTTCTGTTCCGCCAAAAGGCGGTAGGCGCCATAAATGCATTCTATATACAGCCTCTGATAATAAGTAGCTAAAGGAATGATCCATTCCTCAAAAGCAGAGCGTGGAAGAAATTTGCCCTGATATAACTCAATGGCCTCCAGATAATAATCCAGCTGTTCCGCCGCTGACAGTCCTCCCGATGAAGCTTGCTTCCACAGCTCTTCAAACCGTTCCGCATCCACCACGCAGGGCACTGCAGGATTCCAGGCGTACACGCCCCGCCGGAATATAATGCATTCCTCGCCGTGCAGACCATGCTCCGTCAGCAGATTGCGCAGCCGATAGGCCAGATTTTTCAGCACTTTGGCAGGGTCCTGACTTTCCTGATTGTCACAGATCCGGATCAGATCATCCTGAGACAGATCCCTGCCGCGGTTATACAGCAGGTACTCCAGCAAGTTCCACACTTTTCTGCTGCGTCCCACATCCTCCAGGCAAAGCTTACCGCCACAGGATACTGTAAAGCCCCCGAGCATGGTGATTTGCAGCGCTTCCTGATGAAGTTGACTCGCCTTTTCCATCTCTCCACCCTCTTAGCACTCATATCCACACAATTTTATTATGGCATAGAATATTTCTAAAAACAAGCAAAAAAACTTTTTCAAAAGAGATTTATTCAATATTTTAACCAGCAAATAACACAAATCCGCAACTTTTATGGTATAATATTTACATATTATATATCGATAGGAGTGTGATCCTATGAAAGTATGCCGTCTGGATGATCTGGACCGCCTGCTGGCCGAAAATCCCCATCAGGTGATTGCACAGGCAGAGGCTGAGTACGAGCAAAAAATTCTGGATGCTGCCGTCCAGATCCGGGATCATTCCGCAGAGCGCCCCATCGTGCTTCTTTCAGGGCCTTCCGGCTCCGGAAAGACCACTACGGCGCTGCGGATCGAAAAGCTGCTGGACAGTTGGGGGTGCGAAACCCACACTCTTTCCATGGACAACTATTTTTATGGGCACACTCAGGGGGCCATGCCTCTGGATGACGACGGCAAGGTGGATCTGGAATCTCCATTGCGGCTGGATGTTCCCCTTCTGGAAGAACATCTGGATAAAATTGCCCGGTGCATCCCGGTGGAAATCCCCACTTTTGATTTTGCTTCCCAACAGCGGGGGCCTGCCACGATTCCCCTTCACCGCCATCCCGGAGAACTGGTGATCCTGGAAGGTATCCACGCCCTCAATCCTCAGGTGACAGGCCGGGCAGGAGAATATTCCACCGGTGTCTATGTCAGCGTCCGCACCCGGGTGCAGGCTGCTGACGGCGCGCTGCTCCATCCGGAAAAACTGCGGCTCTGCCGGCGTCTGCTCCGGGATGTGCTGTACCGCGGCCAGAGTTATGAAGATACCATCTCCCGGCTGCGCAGTGTTTCCCGGGGAGAGCGGCTCTACATAATGCCCTACAAAAACCGGGCCCAAATCGCCATTGATACCTTCCTTCCCTATGAGATTGCCGTATACGCCGGGGAACTGGCTGCCGGCATCGAAGCGGTGTATGACGGACTTATGGAACGGGAGAATCTTTCGGATCTTAAGCCTTTCCTCCGTCAGACGGTTCCCCTTTCCAAAGAACTGGTCCCTTCTGACTCCCTGATCCGGGAATTTATCGGGGATCTGAAGCTGTAAGATCTTCTCCGTTTTTCCGGAGTCCTCGTATTTCTGAGCTTTGGAATACAAAAAGGCGGCTCTTTTTACCTGTTTCCGACAAGGTGGCTTCTCCCCCGGGGCTGTGTCTGATTCCGGTACGGAAGGTTTCAGCACCTTTTGAGGCATAACTTTATGCAAGACTGCTGCATCATTTTCTGAAAAATCGTGCATAAACCCTGACGCCTTTTCCAGCGGCTTCCGCTCAAAAGACGTCAGGGTTTTATTGTTGCAAAGATTTCTTTGTGTCTGTTGCCGTGATATTTGAATTTCCAGCGGCTCTTCTGCATACTTTCCCACCCAACAGGCGAGGAAAAGGGCGCTTGGCAGCTGGGAATCCGGAGCAAAAGCCATGGGCATCACGGATGAAAGATCCCATAAAAATCTTTGCCATTGCGTATGGCGGGACACCAGCTGCCAGCAACAGGCTTCAAGCAGTAAAAGACCACCGTAGGAAATCGCAGCCATCCGCTTGAACAGCGGTCATGGTTTGCATTTAACCGGATCAGGGCCGGCGGCGGGGAGCTGTATGGATGCTTTGGCCCACCAGGGCTTCCAGAGCCTCCCCCACTCCTTCACAGAAGGTGGGATGGGGATGGATCACCGCACTCAGCTGTTCCCGGGTCAGCCGGTTCACCACCGCAGCAGCCAGTTCCGCCACCAGATCGGTAGCACGACCGCACATCAGCTGGGCCCCCAGAATCACATGGCTCTCCTCTTCCATCACAATTTTGATAAAGCCCCGGTCCAGCCCTTCGATGAGGGATTTTCCGTTGGCCGACATGATGAATTTCCCTGTGACTGCCCGGATACCCTTGGCTGCCGCTTCCTCGGCGGTAAGCCCCACCGAAGCGATTTCAGGATCGGTATAGACGCAGGAGGGTACTACCGAAAGGTCAACCGAAGGCGCATGCCCTGCCAACCGCTCCGCCACAGCGATCCCCTGGGCGGAAGCGTTATGTGCCAGCTGGATTCCGCCGGTAACGTCGCCTATGGCCCAGACGCCCTCCAGAGAAGCGGCAAAGCAGTCGTCCACCACAATACGTCCCCGGTCAACGGCCAGTTCCACGCCGGGAGCCAGCAAACCGTCCGTTTCTGCCCGCCGTCCGGTGGAAATGAGAACATAATCTCCCTCAGCAGTATGCTCCCCGCCTTTTTCCTCGTACCGGCAGGAAAGCCCGCCGCCCTCCCGGGGCAACAGTTCCCGTACCATGGCGGAGGTATGGATTTCTACCCCCCGCTTTTTCAGGATCATGGAAAGGTTCTGGGAAATCTCCCGGTCCATACCCGGCAGCAACCGTTCCGCCGCCTCCAAAATGGTCACCCGGCAGCCCAGAGAGTGGAACACCGTGGCAAACTCCACACCGATGACGCCGCCGCCAATGATAACCAGGCTTTCCATCCCCTGCGGGGGAGCCTCCAGCAGGCTGTCGCTGGTGAGGACCCCCGGCAGATCCGCCCCGGGGATGGGCGGCACCGCCGGACGGGAACCGGTGGCGATCAGGATATTTTCCCCGGTAATTTCCCGTTCCTCTTCTCCGCTCTTGATCAAAACCCGGTGAGGTGCCAGAATGGAACCGTTTCCCTCCAGCAGCGCCACGCCATTGGCTTTCAGAAGCTGCTCCACGCCGCTGCGCAGTTGTTCTACCACCTGTTCCTTGCGGGCATACAGCTTCTCCCTGTCACAGGTGAGAGGGCCGCCCTGGATGCCTGCGGCGGCGAAAGAGGCCGCTTCCCGGCAAAGGGCCGCTGTGTGAAGCAGGGTCTTGGTGGGGATGCAGCCGCGATTCAGGCAGGTACCCCCCACCTGGCGCCGCTCCACCAGGGCGGTTTTGAGCCCCAGCTGGGCAGCGCGGATGGCAGCGGTATATCCGCCGGGGCCACCTCCAATGACAACAAGCTGATAATCAAACGCCATAAATAAAACTCCTCCTTCCGATGCGATCCTGCCGTCGGTGTGGACGCTGGTAAGCGCAAGCCTCTCCAGAAATCCGTTCTCCGCTGATTCCTCCCATTTTTCCGGCCCCCGCCGCATACCGGTTAAACAGCAGCAGATTTTTCTTCACCAGTCTTTTTCCTGTTCCGTGGAAACAGCCGCTTTTTCTTGATCGGCATGCCCCTGTCGAAGGCAAGGCGTTGAGATAAGGTCGCCCGGAGATTTTTGCAGAAATTCCGGACACCTCTGCCGCCGGAAATCGCCGTCCCGACCGGATCCACAACAAATATTTTATATAGAGCCAGGGCCCTGCCGCCACCGGCAGGGCCCTGGCTTGCGTGAGCCTTATTGAGGGAAAATAAGCTTGGGATGCCGTGCGGCCCCTACCTCGTCCAGGCGGCGGACCACCGTGGTCACCGGAGCCTGGTGCAGACTCTCGGGATCCTCCTGTGCCTGGCTGTACAGCCGGCGCAGGACCTCTACCGCCTCGTCAATCGTTTCCTTGCTCTCAGTCTCAGTGGGTTCCACCATCAGCGCCTCGTGGACGATGAGGGGGAAATACATAGTGGGCGGATGGATTCCGTTATCCAGCAGGCCTTTGGCAATATCCATGGCGGAAACGCCGGTCTCCCCTTTGAGCCGGCCCAGATCCATGACAAATTCATGCATGCATCTGGCGTCATATGCCATGTCGTACAGGTCCTTCAGGCATTCCATCATATAGTTGGCATTGAGGACCGCATGCTTGGCCGCCTGGGGGATTCCCTCCCGACCCAAGGTGATGATATAGGCAAGAGCCTTGACCACCACCAGGAAGTTGCCGTAAAATTCCTTGACCCGGCCGACGGAACAGGGCTGATCCTCCAAAGCATAGCCGTCGGGGCCCTGTGCCACCGACTCCTTGGGCAGGAAGGGCCGGAGCAGTTCTTTGCAGCCCACCGGGCCGCTGCCGGGACCGCCGCCCCCGTGGGGGGTGGAGAATGTCTTGTGGAGATTCAGGTGAACCACATCAAAGCCCATGTCTCCGGGACGGGCCACGCCCATAACCGCGTTGAGGTTGGCGCCGTCATAGTAGTTAAGGCCGCCCGCCTCATGGATGATACGGGTGATCTCCAGGATATTCTCGTCAAACAAGCCCACCGTATTGGGGTTGGTGAGCATGAGGCCCGCGGTATCGGGGCCCACCGCTTCCCGGAGTTTTTCCAGATCCACACAGCCGTTGGGCGCGGAGGGAACGTTGACCACGCTGAATCCCGCCATGGCCGCCGAAGCGGGGTTGGTACCGTGGGCGGAATCGGGGACAATGATCTTGGTCCGGGCGGCGTCTCCCCGGTGCTCATGATAGGCTTTGATCAGGAGCAGGCCGGTATATTCGCCATGGGCGCCGGCTGCAGGCTGAAAGGTCATGGCATCCATGCCGGTGATTTCGCACAGATACTGCTCCGCCAGGGCCAGCACCTCCAGGCAGCCCTGAACCGTGTGGGCGGGCTGGAGGGGATGAACGTCCGTAAAGCCGGGCAGGGCCGCGGCCACCTCGTTGACCTTGGGGTTATACTTCATGGTGCAGGAACCCAAAGGATAAAAGCCTCCGTTGACGCCCCGGGTACGCCGGGCCAGCTGTGTATAATGGCGGCTGATATCGTTTTCACACAAGCGGGGCAGATCGGGAGCCTTGTCCCGGGCCAGGGCGGTGGGCAGCTCCGCCGCGGGCACATCGCAGGGGGGCAGGATGGAACAGGAGCGGCCCTCCACGCTCTTTTCAAAAATCAGTTTCATGCGCCGGCCACCTCCTTGGCAGTTTCAATGACAAGATCCATCTGGGCCTTTGTATTCATTTCGGTGGCGCACCACAGGATGCCGCCTTCCGGCAGGGGCAGACCGCCCAGGATGCCCTTTGCTTCCAGTGCCGACATCAGCTTTTCCGGGTCCACCGGACAGCCGGTGACAAACTCATGGAAGAAGGGTCCCTCATGTCTCAGGCCAAAGCCGGAAATTTTGCCCAGCCCTTCGGCCAGATAATGGGCCTTGGCCATGGACTGGCGCGCCGCCTCCTGGATGCCGTCGGGGCCCATAGCAGCCATATACACGCTGGCTGTAAGGGCGCAAAGAGCCTGGTTGGAACAGACGTTGCTGCTGGCCTTTTCCCTGCGGATATGCTGCTCCCGGGCCTGGAGGGTCAGGACATAGGCCCGTTTGCCCTCCACGTCGGTGGTCTCGCCCACGATACGGCCGGGCAGACGGCGGGTCATGGCTGCCTTGCAGGCCATAAAGCCCAGGTATGGTCCGCCAAAAGACAAGGGCATTCCCAGGGGCTGCCCTTCTCCCACCGCCACGTCGGCGCCGCAGTCGGCAGGGGTTTTCAGGATCGCCGCCGCAATGGGGTTGACTCCCATCACAAACTTGGCTCCGCCTTCATGAGCAATGCGGGCGGCTTCTTCGGCATCCTCCAGCAAGCCATAGTAGTTGGGCTGAGCCAGATATACGCCGGCCACATCCGGGCCCATCATGTCCCGGAGGGCTTCCAGGTCGGTGCGTCCGTCCCGGGCCGGCACCACTTCCAAAGGCGCGCCGGCGCCATGGCAGTAGGTGCGCAGGGTCTCGATGACATGGGGATGGGCAGCAGCGGAAACCAGCATTTTGGTCCGGTTCCGCTCCCGGCACATGGCAGCAGCCTCACCCGCGGCAGAGGCCCCGTCATAGATGGAGGCGTTGGATACGTCCATGCCCGTAAGGCGGCAGATCATGGTCTGATATTCAAAAATAGATTGGAGAACGCCCTGGCTGATCTCCGCCTGATAGGGGGTATAGGCGGTAACAAAATCCTCCTTGGAGGTAACGCTGCCTACAATGGCGGGGATGTAATGGCGGTAAGCGCCTGCACCGCGGAAAACAGCGGGAAAAACCGTATTTTTAGCGGCCAACTCCTCCATGCGGCGGCGTACAGCCAGTTCTGCCTGGCCCTCGGGGATATTCAGTGGGCGCCGGAGGACCACTTCCTCCGGCAGACCGGCAAACAATTCCTCCAGGGTAGAGCAGCCCACCTTTTGGAGCATGGCAGCCCGCTCCTCCGGAGTATGGGGCAGATAGCTTCCCATAGCGTCAGCCCTCCGTTGCCAAAAAGGCCTCATATTCTTCGGCGGTAAGCAGGTCGCCGGGTACTTCAGGATTTTCCACCCGGATAAACCACGCGCCGTAAGGATCCTGATTGATGGTTTCGGGAGCGTCCAGCAGCGTTTCGTTGATCTCCGCCACTGTACCGGAAACGGGGCTGTATACATCGGAAACTGCCTTTACAGACTCCACATCGCCCAAAACTTCTCCCGCGGCGACAGGATCCCCCGCCTGGGGCAGGTTGACAAACACCAGATCCCCCAGAGCGTCCTGGGCGTGGTCGGTAAGGCCCACCCGGGCGCTGCCGTCGGCAAGGATCTCCACCCACTCGTGGCTCTTGGAATACTTCAGCTGGCTGGGAATATTCATAATCATAGTCCTCCTTTGTTGATTGGTTCTATGGGGGGAATCGGGACCTCCCGATTATTTGGCAGCTTTTTTGTAAAAGGGCAGTTTCACGATTTCCGCAGCGATGCGGCGGCCCCGGACATCCACTTCCACCTGGGTTCCTTCCGCGGCTTTGTCCGCTTCCACCATAGCCATGGCCGCAGCATGGTTCAGATACGGGCAGTGGGTTCCGGAGGTGGTCATACCGATTTGGGCGTCATCCAGGAAAACCGGGCAATGCTCCCGGGCGATGCCCCGGCCGGTCATCCGCAGGCCCACCCGCTTCCGGGCGGGAGCGCCCATTTTTTCCATGGCTTCCTTGCCAATGAAGTCTTCCTTGGTCATCTTGACAAAGTATCCCAGGCCTGCCTCGATGGGCGTCACGGTCTCGTCCATTTCATGTCCGTAGAGGGGCATGGCCGCTTCCAGCCGCAGGGTGTCCCGCGCCCCCAGGCCGCAGGGGATGAGTCCTTCTTCCTTTCCTGCCTCCAGCAGGGCGTCCCACAGGCGGGGAGCGTCGGCATTGGCGCAGTACAGCTCGTAGCCGTCCTCACCGGTGTAGCCCGTCTTGGAAACGATGCAGGGGATGTCCCCGCCGGGGATCCTGGCCACGCCTTTTTCCACAAAGTAATAATATTTTACCGGGATGCTTTCGGGCGGGCAAAGCTTCCGCAGGATCTCCTCCGACCGGGGGCCCTGGAGAGCGATCTGTGCCACCGTGTCGGAAATATCGGCAAACCGGACGTTCCCCATCAGATGGCTTTCGATCCACTGGGCATCCTTCCCCCGGTTGGCGGCGTTGACCACCAGCAGGTACCGTTCCTCTTCGCAGCGGTAGACCATCAGATCGTCCACCACCCCGCCGTTTTCATAGCACATGGGGCTGTAACGCACCTGTCCGTTCACCATACCGGTGCAGTCATTGGTCACCAGCCGGTTAATGTTCATCAGCGCGTCGGGCCCTTCCAAAGTGATCTCTCCCATGTGGGAAACATCAAACAGACCAGCTTGGGTACGCACCGCCATATGCTCGGCAATAACGCCGGAGCCATACTGAACCGGCAGCAGATACCCCGCAAAGGGAACGATCTTGCCGCCCGCCGCCACATGACGGTCATAGAGGGGCGTTTTCTTTTCCGTTGCCATGGAAATCTCCTCCAAATCGTTAAAAATGAGACAATGCAAAAAGAGGCGCGTCGAATCATCGACACGCCTCCGTACCACAACCTGAAAGATTCACCCTTTTGCAAGGGATTGCTTCTTCGGTGCCGTCTATACGGCTTTCCAGAGTTTCGTCCAGTCCCGGTCCTTTTGCCTGAGAGTTGTTGCATTTCCCCTTCGGCGCCGCCGCCGCGGTCTCTCCCGGGACCTTCCTCCGAGTATCTGTCTGTCGCTTTTAGTTTAGAACATTCTTGGACCGGTGTCAACCGAATCCAGGGAAAAGAATGCAGCGATTCTTGGCGGAACAGGATAATGGTGGACATAAAGTTCTCCTTTCTTTTATCTGTTTACAGAAATGGTGAAGACAGGTATAATATTTTCTGGCGAAAAATATCGGCAAATCACATTCCTTGTCTACCGCTTTTTACAGAATTTTTCGGGCTGCCCTGCCTCTTTCCAGGGCCATTCTTTGGGTGCAGTACCGTTTTGATGGAATGATCCCCTGCGGCAGCTCTATTCCGCAATGCCGAGCCTGTCTATTATGAAAACGGGAGCGTGCTCATGAAATTTTTGCGCAATTTCTCAATCTGTATCCTGTCCGTTCTGCTGGCCCTGCCTCTGGGTGTCATCCAGGCGCCTGCCCTTACCCCCGATCTGAGCATCTATTCTCAGACCTATGTGGTGATGGACGCTCAAACAGGTCAGGTCCTGATTGAAAAAGATATGCACCGCCAGATGGCTCCGGCCAGCATCACCAAGATCCTCACCTGCGCTATTGCCCTGGACCGGGAAAAGGATCTGGATAAAATGGTGACCATGAGCCGGGATTCCGTTTACAGCATTCCGGCCAATACCACCCACATCGCGCTGGAAGAGGGAGAAACGGTTTCCCTGTATGCCCTGCTGCGGGGCACCATGCTCATTTCCGCCAATGATGCTGCCAACGGCGTGGCCCAGGGCGTAGCGGGAGATCTGGACAGCTTTGTCTCACTGATGAACCAGCAGCTGGCGGTCATCGGCACTCAGGAAACCCATTTTGCCAATCCCCACGGGTTGGACGATCCCCAGCATTATACCAGCGCCTACGATATGGCCCTCATCACCAAATGGGCCATCACCGTACCGGGCTTCCGGGAACTGTTCGGCACCACGGAATACGATTTTCCCGTCACCAACAAAAAAGCCCGGGACTATAAGTTTTATGCCCAGGATTCCATGCTGTACGAGGAAAACGACGAATACTATCCCGGCGTGGAGGGCGGAAAGCTGGGATACACCGACAATGCCGGCCACACCATTGTTACCCTGGCCAAACGGGGCGATGTGGAGCTGATCTGCGTGGCCATGCGCAGCAGCGGCCGCAGCCAGAAATACGACGATACCGCCGCCCTGCTGGACTATTGTTTTGAGAACTTTCAGCCGCTGACCCTCAGGGGGCGGGATCTGGAAGAATTCACGGTTCCTCTGGGCAACCGGACCAATCCTCAGAACCAGGTAAACGTGCGCCAGCGGGAGGATTTTACCGTGCTGGCCCCTTTGGGCGTCAAAAAAAGCGATCTTACTTATCAGTATGACATTCCCGATCTCTACCGCAAGGAAGAAGATATCGCCCCCACTGTCTCGGTGATGCTGGGGGACCAGGTTCTGCAGACCTTCCCCATGGAATTTGAAATCCGGCCTGCGGATGCCCTGACTGCCGACGCGGCACAGCCCGGCGTTACCGCTGCCAATGCCGGGGAACGTTTTCTTCAGCTGATGCTGGTCCTGCTCAAATGTCTGGGTGTGGTACTGCTCACCATCATCATCGGCCTGTTGGGCGCCCGGATCCTCATCCGCTGGTATTACCGCCGTCACCGCCATCCTGTCGTATCTTCTTCCCGCCCCGCTCTGCCGCCTCCCGGACAGCGTTCCCCCAACCAGCGCCCCCATGGCCAGGTCCGGCAAGATCAACCCCGGGTCACCCGCCATACACAGGCCGCTCCCCGTTCCCGCCGGGATCGTCGCCCACGGCGTTCCTGATCCGGTATTCATCGGAAAATTACCGCTGGGGAACGCCTCCCAGGCTTTCCCTTATCTGGCGGCGGCCTCCTTATGCAAGCATCCGGCAGGCGCCCAAAAGGGGTAATAATAGATTGCCATTTTGAACAGCTTTGGGATGATCAGGCTGCTGGGACGATGGAGATAAAACTGGCAACCGCATGTTGATAAATCCATTTTGCAGACTGTGATTTAAGGCTGGACTGGGTCAGAAATCTGCTCTGCCCGGTGTATTTCAGAAGCAGCATAGCAAAAAATCGGAACCATATTCAAGCCCCGTCGGGCTATGCCTTTGAGAGCTTCCGAGCTTTTGGCTGTTTGTTAAAAGATCTTAAAATACCCTGCCTGACTTTGTTGATGGGAGCATCCTTATGGGGTGCTCCCACTTTTGTCCGGTTCCTGTAATTCGTCCGAGCTACAGCTTGTCCCAGGCATTTTGCGTCCGTTCTTTTCTCTTGCACTTTCCTAACACAATTTTTTACAGGGTACCTCTGCCGGCGAAATCGACAGTTTCCCAAGACAGCAATAATCAAGGGCACAGGCCAAAAGCCTGTGCCCTGATGCTATGAACGGCGTCTGCGTTCAGACGCTTGGGACATCGGCCGTTTAGCAGCCGCAGGAAGAATCGCAGCCACGGGAGCTCTCGCAGCCGTTGTTCTGCCAGCCGCCACAGACGCAGCCACAGCCGTTGTTGCGAGGCATGCAGCTGTCGCTGCGGAACAACAGGTACATGGCCACCAGAATGATGATAAGCAGGGTATTGTCGTCCAGGCAGTCAAAGGCTCTGGGTCTGCTGCATCCGCAGCCGCAATTGCAGTTACACATAGTAGTTACCTCCGCATAAATATTGTTTGATGATACGGAGCGCGCCGACTTAACGGTTGGCACACCCCGGTATCTGCGATTTCAGCAGCCGCAGTCTCTCTGGCAGCCACCGAAGCCGGAGCAGGAATCACAGCCGCAGCCACAGCCGCAACCGGAGCCTCCGCCCAGGAGTCCGCCCAACATACCGTTGCCGCAGTTGGAGAAGAGGAAAATCAGCAGGACGATAAAGATCATCCGCTCATCCAGGCAAAAAACGCTGCCGCGGTTGCAGTTACAATTTCCACACATAGTCATTACCTCCAAAATTTAAGGTTCACAGCATACTATGCACTTCTCCTTTTTTTGGTTCCCGGAAACTCCCTGTCCCCGGAAATAAAAAGAGCATAACCGGCCCAAGACGGTCAATATTATTGAATGATAAAATTTCTTCCACCGTCAGGAGCTTGGGAAATGTACAGATTCAACGGGTTCACTGTCAAGGCCAACAATGCCATCAACTATGCCATCATCATCGCCGAACAACTGGGCCACACTTATATTGGAAGCGAGCATCTGCTGCTGGGCCTGCTCAAGGAAGGCAGCGGCGTTGCTTTCACCATTCTGTCCCAGAAAAAAATCACCTACGACCAGGTGAGCCAGGGGGTCATCCGGCTGGTGGGCAAAGGGGTCCTGTCCACCCTGTCTCCCGCCGATTTTACCCCCCGCTGCAAAAAAATCCTGGAAACCGCCGCTCTGGAAAGCCGCACATCCTCCCAGAGCCTGGCCGGCACTGAGCACATTCTGCTGGCGCTGATGCGGGAAAGCGAATCCTACGCGGTTCGCTTCCTCACAGAGTGCGGCCTGGATACCGCCTCCACCATCAAACTGATCAACGACGCCATTACTGTAGATCTGGCCGATCAGCTGGCGGCCAGGCGGGCAGCTGCCAGACCCCGGACGGGAGACCGCAGAACGGCCAATCTGGAAAAATTCGGACGGGATCTGACGGAACTGGCCCGCCAAGGGAAACTGGATCCTGTGATTGGCCGGGAGGATGAGATCCGCCGGGTTCTCCAGATCCTCACCCGGCGGACCAAAAATAACCCCTGCCTCATCGGGGAAACCGGAGTGGGTAAAACTGCCGTTGTAGAGGGTCTGGCCCAGCGGATCGCTGCCAGCTCCGTACCGGAATCCATTGCCCGGTGCCGGGTCATCACCCTGGATCTCCCCGGCATGGTGGCAGGCACCAAATATCGGGGGGACTTTGAGGAACGGATCCGCGCCACCATTGAAGAGGTGACTTCCGCAGGCAATGTGATCCTGTTTATTGACGAGATCCACACCATTATGGGCATCGGAGCGGCGGAGGGCGCCGTGGATGCCGCCAATATCCTCAAACCGCAGCTGGCCCGGGGGGAATTCCAGGTCATCGGCGCCACTACCACCGCGGAATTCCGCAAAACCATTGAAAAAGACGCTGCCCTGGAGCGCCGTTTCCAAAGCGTGATGGTGGAGGAACCCTCCCCCCAGACTGCCGTGAAAATCATCCAGGGGCTGCGGGAACGGTATGAGAAGCACCATCGCCTCCATATTACCGATGATGCCATCGAAGCTGCCGTCCTCCTTTCCTGCCGGTACTGCCCGGGACGTTTTCTTCCTGACAAGGCCATCGACCTGATCGATGAGGCAGCTTCCCGGGTCCGGCTCCGGCTCAGTGATTCCTCGGTCCCGGATGCCGCTCTGCGGCAAAGCCTCATCGCCCTGCGTCAGGAAAAAGAAGAAGCTCCCGACAGCCAGGGTTTTCAGACTTTTGATTTTACCAACGCCTTGCGGGAAAGGGAACAGCCACTCCTTCCCTGCCCCGGAGCAATTTCTCCCGAGGTATCCCAGCTTCCCTGCATTACCCGAACCGATGTGGCGCAGATCATTTCTCAGTCCACCGGTATCGACCTGAGCCGCATTGACGAGGAAGAGGGACGCCGGTATCTGCATCTGGAGGAGGAGCTGCACCGGCGGCTGGTGGGACAGGAAGAAGCGGTACGGCTGGTGGCCCGGGCCATCCGCCGCAGTCGAGCCGGCCTCAAGGATCCCCGCCGGCCCATTGGTTCCTTCCTGTTTCTGGGGCCCACCGGAGTGGGCAAAACTCTGCTCTGCCGGGCTTTGGCGGAGAGCCTGTTCGGCGACCCGGAAAGCATCATCAAGCTGGATATGTCCGAGTATATGGAGAAGCACAGCGTCAGCAAGCTGATTGGAGCGCCGCCGGGATACGCAGGCTTTGACGAAGGCGGCCAACTGACGGAGCGGGTACGAAAAAAGCCATTTTCCATTGTATTGTTTGACGAAATGGAAAAAGCGCATCCCGATGTGTGCAACATCCTGCTCCAGATACTGGAGGACGGTGAGCTTACGGATTCCCAGGGCCGCAAAGCCATTCTCCGCAACTGCGTCATCATTATGACTTCCAATGCTGGGGCGCAGTTCATTACCGAAAAAAAATCTTTGGGGTTTGGCAGTCCGGGAACCTCCGATTCAGAAAAGCCTTCTTATTACAATGATGTCATGGCCCAGGTGCGTCGCACCTTCAGTCCGGAATTTCTCAACCGGATCGATGAAACCGTTATCTTCTCCAAACTCAGCCGGGAGGAACTGGAACGTATCGCCGCCCTTCAGCTGGAGGAGGTTTCAGCCCGTCTCCGGGAACTGAATATTCAGGCAGCCTTTGCTCCGGAGGTGGTGGAGCGGATTGCGGGAGCCGGTTTTGATCAGCCCTATGGAGCCAGACCGCTGCGCCGGGCAGTCCACACTCTGGTGGAGGACCCTTTGGCAGACCAGATCATCGGCGGCCAGGTGGGTCCCGGAGATTCCCTGCTGTGTGGCTGGCAAAATGATGCCCTCACCATTTCCGCTTCGGTAGCCGCCAGGTAAAGAAAAATCCCTCTGGGATTTTTTTACCGGCAGGCTGTTTCCCGGTCCAAAATATGTTATACTGTTACCAGGCGTCGGGCTTTGTCCGCTGCCTGGTATTTTTTTGTGCAGGAGGGGCGTCATATGGTGCTGACAGTCATCAATCTGGAACAGGGAATGCCTACGGTGGAAGCGGCCATGGCCCGTCTCAGCCAGGCATTGCGCACTGCCAAAGCCACCGGACGCCCTGTGCTCAAGGTGATCCACGGATATGGCTCTTCCGGGAAGGGCGGCTCGATCCGCCAGGCTGTACATCGGGATCTGGAAAGCCGCCGCCTGCGGGGGCAGGTGCGTCTGGTCATCCCCGGGGAAGAATTCTCCCCCTTCGGTGACAGCGCCCGGAAAGCCATCGACCTTTATCCCGATCTCCGGCGCGACCGGGATTACGCCCGTACCAACCAGGGCGTTACCATTGTGGTGGTATGAGGGCGCGCTCATGAAAAAATATTCTTTTCCTCTCCGCCTGATCCTGCTGGGCCTGACGCCTGTGAGCCTGCTGCTGATCCTTCTGGCCAAGGGCAGCGCCGCTCTTACCGAACAGTATTTCAGTCTGGGTTTTTACCGGTACTGGTCCGCATTTTTGTCACGCCTTACCTCTCCCCTGCCCTTTTCTCTGGCTGAGGTTCTGGTCATCCTCTCTGGCATCAGCGTCCTCGTTTTTCTCATCTTTCTGGTACGGGGCTGTCTGGTCCGCGGCCGAAGCTGCCTGCCCTTTCTTCGCCGGCAGCTGCTGTCTGCCGGGTCGGTCCTTTCCGTCGTCTTTTTTCTCTTTACCATTTCCAGCGGCCTCAATTATTACCGCCAGCCCTTTCTCTTCTACAGCGGGCTGGAAATCCGGCCTTCCACGGTTTCGGAACTGGAGGCCCTCTGTTCCGATCTGGCCTCTCAGGCCAATCAGCTGCGGCAGGGCCGCGGCCAGGACGCCCGGGGCGTCTTTTCCCTCTCCCAGCCCTTTGATGAACTGGCCCAGGCGGGAGCACAGGGTTACGCCTCTTTAATGGAGGAAAACCCGGAATGGGCCGAATTGTTTTCCGTCAGCGCCGCCACCCGGGCCAAGCCCGTCTTTTTTTCCGAGGCTATGTCCTATATGCAAATCGTGGGGGTGTTCTTTCCTTTTACCATGGAGGCCAACGTCAACGTCCACACCTCCGATATCAATATTCCCTTTTTCATTTGTCATGAACTGGCCCATATCAGCGGTATGATGCGGGAGGATGAAGCCAACTATCTGGGATATCTTGCCTGCATGGCCTCGGGTGATCCTGATCTTGCCTACAGCGGCACTGTGGGCGCTCTCATCCACGCCTCCAATGCCCTCTACAGCTATGATACGGAAGCCCATGCCAGGGTCATGGCCTCTTTGGAAGAGGGCGTGCTTCGGGATCTGCAGGCTGACAGCGATTATTACTATGCCCACCGGACCCGGTTTGGTGAATTTTCCGAAAGCGTCAACGATGCATACCTGCGCGCCAACAGCCAGCCGGACGGTGTTGCCAGCTACGGCAGGATGGTGGACCTGCTGCTGGCCCGGCGGAGGGCTCTTCTTGGGAACCAGCCATAAACCGGGAAATCCCGGTTGTGGAGGTCATAGATCAAAACAGTACAGGAGGTTGTATCATGAGCGTTACCATCCGCAATGTCCGTCACCGTGACGGAAGTCTCATGGATCTTTTCCTGGAGGACGGGATCATTGGACGTACCGGTCCCGGAGGCTCACTGCCCGACGGGAGTGAACCGTCCGTAGACGGCGCCGGATATCTGCTGCTGCCCCTGTTCAACGACTGTCACGCCCATCTGGATAAAACCGTTATGGGGATGGACTGGATCGTCAACGATCTTCCGGGCAGCCTGGCGGCTCTGGCTGCCAACGAGCGGGAAAACCGTCTGGCACTGGGGGCCGATCCCTACCGCCAGTGCGCCCGTCACATCCGCGCCTCGCTGGCCTGCGGTACCGGCGGTATGCGCAGCCATATTGATATTGATACCACCAATGGTCTTGCCATGATGGAAGGGGCGCTGGCTGCCCGTGAAGAATACAAGGACCTGTTTCACCTGGAGCTGGTAGCTTTTCCTCAAAGTGGTCTGGTAAGCCGGCCCGGCACCGTGGAACTGGTGGACCGCGCTCTGGCACTGGGTGCGGATGTGGTAGGCGGTGTGGATCCTTCCTCCATGGACCGGGACTCCAAGGGCTGCCTGGATGCTATCTTTTCCCTTGCCCAGAAGCACGGCAAGCCGGTGGACATCCACCTGCATGAACCTGCGGAGTTGGGCGCTTATGATATGGAGGAGATCATCACCCGCACCAAAGCACTGGGAATGGAAGGAAAGGTCTCCATCAGCCACGCTTTCTGTCTGGGCTCGCATATTGCCGGGCTGGTGCCCCCCCTGCTGGAAAAGCTTGCTGAGGCAGGTATCACCATTATTACCTGCGGACAGCCTCAGCTGGTCACCTTCCCCCATATTCAGGAGGTCACAGCGGCGGGCATCCGCGTCTGCTGCGGCAACGACAATATTCAGGACCTTTGGAGCCATTTCGGCACGCCGGATATGCTGCAGCGTGCCTGCTATATTTCCATGAAAAACAGCTGCCGCCGGGACCGCGACCTGGAAATGGTTCTGGACCTGTGCACCCGGTCTGGCGCCCAACTGCTGGGGCTGGAGCCCTGGGAGCCTGTTCCGGGCAGCCCTGCCGATTTTATGCTGGTCCGAGGAGTCTGCCATGCTCAGTGCGTAGCCCAGCCTCCCCATGACCGAATGGTTTTCCGCCATGGACGTCTGTATGCACGCAACTGCACTGTCGCAGAAGCATAATGCTTTGTTCCGTCCTTTTAGGTACACACCCCCCTTCTCTCCTGTTTTGCTGCAAACCTGCCGGCCCCCATGGAAATCATGACGCCGGCAGCCTTTGGGGATACCCGGCGATTCCACTGACCAGCGTGGGGCTGCTGCAAAATGAAAATGTATTAGCGACCCACAGAAAGAATTAGAGACAAACAATGAAAATCGGCCCTTCAAAGAAGCGGTTCTGCTTCTTTGAAGGGCCGATTTTGGTGCGTTCTTTCTCTCAAAATCGAAATGGGCGGGAAGCCATTTTGTGGCTTTGCTATCTTCCTTCGCTGCGCCGACTTTCCCATATACAGTATATTCCTACGGCAACCATACAACCAATAACCAGAAGCCAGAGGATCTTCCAATTCTTTAACGAAACAAAGTCAAAGATTAAACCTGTCATCAGCCAGCTTATCCCTATAAGAAACAAAAGAAATCCTTCGGCCATTGTTGCCGTTCTTTTGCTATGGCTCAGTGTTCCAATCAAAAATGCTCCTAAAAAGATAACTGTAGCTATGCCATAAAGCGAGCATTGAAATAATTGTTCTGTTTTCCACTTCTCAAATGCATCGGCACCAAAAATCGAATCCCCTAATTCAGAAATGGTTTGATAATCTGAAATACTTTGCCATAAGCATATCAGCTGTGCTGCCGCTGCAGCCAGAACAATCCATCTTCCCCACGGCCGCTTCCAGTATGTAAATGGTTCTGATGCCTTGCTGTTTTTCATTTTGGGACGCCTCCCCATGTTTGATTTTATTGCAAGTCCATTCTGGCCGGCCAAGCTGGCAACGGTTTCCTGCTTACATTCAGAGCAAAATGGCAGGAAGTTTTCAAGCACCGTGTCGGGGCGCACCTTTGTCCGGTTCTCGGTGTTACGGATGGGTCATAACACCCATTTCTCATTTCCCAATGCGCCGCTTCCGCTCTTTCAAAACCGAAATGGGAAGAAAGCTGTTTTGTGGTTTTACTATCGCTGCTGCGAAAGCCAATTTTTATCATTGAAGGCCTGCGATAAAGATCACCATTGCCATAATCGGCAATACAGTCCAAGAGATATATCGGGTTGCAATCTCCCAGTCAGATGGCTCTGCGCGTTCAACATCACGAATTTGAAAGGCTAAATTCCAGCGAAACAGTTCATCTGCAAATAAAATCGAAACCGCTGTGGCTATGCAGAAGAATACACCGCCAAACCACAGAAGCCAATTTCCTTTATGCGTCAGCTGGGGATCATTCATCAAATTCAATATTGTGGAGACAGAAGGTTCCATTGGTTCGATTTCATTCCCGTGTTCATCCATAACTGTTCCCGCATTGGTTGTGATGGCTATATCGAGATTTTCTATACTCCCATCTTCGTTGTAAAGCCAGAGGTAATCTCCATGATCCAATACCCCTCCGCGAAAGAGAATTTCTTCTCCCTGGCGAAGTTCTATTCCAACCATGTTATCTCTCAGCTCATTATCCTTTGGGATGGCGGTTAAGTCTTCCCTGGCAGTATAGGGGCCGTATGTGATGCCATCGTATTGAAAATTCACCGTCTTGTCTGCAAACACGGTAAAACTGGCCTGCTTCCCCTGGATTTTGCCTGAATACACCGTACTGCCATCTTCATGATAGGGGATAAGAATGGCATTTTTGTATGCAAAGCCCTCCCGGGAGATGGTAACAGGATAAAGGATCGTAAACACCAAAACCATCATCATCATAGCCAGTAAGACACCCTTTTGGTAGCGTCCCAAGCATTTAATTCTTTTCAAAATCTTGACCCCCTATTTTATAAATGATCCGCTCCCATTTTACCTCCGCCCCCGCCGCGTGGGGGAATTCTTCAGCAAGTCCGGCTTCTATGCCGTCTTCTTTGACCGCATACCAACCATTCAGAGGTAAGATTTCCCAGTGTGACGATTTTTCTGTTTTCGTAATCTGCCATCATTTTAATGAAACGATCACTGTCCGGCGTAAGTTTACCATACATTCTCGACAAGCGCAGCATGGCTGGAATTCCAGAAGCTGGATCATTGGGGAGGAACCTCTGCCTTCCCGCCAGCTTCCCTGCAGCTGCAAATTTTCCTCATCCATCACGCCTCACTGGGGCTGCACCACGATGCCAAAGTATGGAAGAATGTGGAGAAGATCCCGACGAATTCTGAAAAAACATTTTCCTGACCGGTACCGGCTATTGGCTTTTTATTTCTTTGAGCAACTCCTCCCGCCGGTTGGGGATTTTGTTTTCCACCACCAGGTCCAGCAAGCGCCGCAGTTCACGGCCTACGGCCGGACCTTCCGGAATGCCCTCCGCCATCAGATCCCGTCCATCTACCGCCAGATCCCTTAAAGAGAAGCAGGCGCCCTCTTCCAGGACCCTTTCCATATCCGCCTCTACCATTTTCAGGCGCTCCAGACGATCCAGGGTTTTCCCCGGAGTCTGCGCAAGGGCGTCGGCCCGCTGTACCGCCACCAGTCTTCGGAACTGTTCTTCCCCCAATCGGGAAAGCCATCTTCGGATCATTCCATCCTGAGGCTGCAGCAGGAGATCATGACGCTCCACCAGCTGTACTGTTTGCCTGCGGAGCGCGTTGTCCATTCTCAGCCGGGCCAGGATTTTTTCTGTCATCAAGGCTCCTGCCGCCGCGTGGCCATAGAAATGTCCGATCCCTTCTTCATCTCTGGAAAAGCACAAGGGCTTGGCCACATCATGAAAAAGAAGCGCCAAGCGTATCGTTTCCTCCGGCGGAGAGGAAGCCACCGCTTGTACGGTGTGTCCCCATACGTCCCTGCAATGCCAGGGATTATGCTGCTCAAATCCCCGCATGGCCTCAATTTCCGGAATGGGGACTGCCAGTACGTCAGCAAAGTTCTCCAGAATATTCTCAATACCCACGCCGGTAATCATTCTGCGGATCTCAGAGCCGATCCGTTCCCAAGCGATCCGTTTCAAAAGCTCTTTCTCCCGGTACAGGGCGGCCGCCGTATTTGGATCCAAGCAAAAATTATATACGGCTGCAAACCGCAGCGCCCGCAAAATCCGCAGAGCGTCCTCCTGAAATCGCTTTTCCGCTTCTCCCACGCAGCGGATTATGCCGTCCGCCAGGTCCGCTTTTCCCCCAAAATAATCTGCCAGCCCCCGGCGGGGATGCCATGCCATGGCATTGATGGTAAAATCCCGCCTGGCCAGATCCTCCCGCAGGCTGGCAACAAACCGTACCGTATCCGGACGTCTGCCGTCGGTATAGGATCCGTCCACCCGATAAGTCGTTACTTCCAGGGGCATTTCTTCCACTACCACGGTAACGGTGCCATGGCGCAGACCGGTAGCCACTGCACAGGCTCCAAAAATCTTCAGCGTTTCTTCCGGCCATGCGTCGGTTGTAATATCCCAGTCATGAGGCGTCCTCCCCAGAAGCAGGTCCCGGACGCAGCCTCCCACCAGCCAGGCTTCATGGCCTGCCGCCTCCAGCCGGTCCAGCACGTGCGCTGCCGCTTTCGGGATCTCAAACACGCGGGTCCCCCCTTGCTTTTATACAGATCCACTGATTGCCGATCTCAGTATAGCATAGCTCCACAGATCCCGCAAACCGCATGGCCGCCGGGGATTCCCCCCGTTTCTGCGTTGACACTGATACCAGACGATCCTTCTGCATGATTTTGGAACAGATCAGGGCAATGACCTGGCAAAGCTCACGTTCCTGCCGTGTGTCATGTTTCGTCCCATTCTGCTTTCCCATTTTTCTCTACAATCTGTAAGCGTGCGCTTTTCTCCTCCGCAGGTTTTCCGTTCAACCATTGCCCCGGCCAAGGAGCGGCTCATATAAACATTGCCGCCCAGGGCAACTGCCAACTCTGTACGCCGTTCAGCCACCCCACAACTAAATCGATTTTTCCTATGGGCGGCTATAACCGCAAGGCTGCGTTGTTACGGAAGCATCGTTCTTTTCCCCTTTGTTTCCAAAGCACAGGAGTATCCCACGCATGGGATGGGTTATTATACCATAGCGCCCGGAGGAGCGGCGTGCCCCCAATATTCCCTGCTGGTACTTCAAAACTTTCTCTTGTATCCCTTGTTTTCTGATAGCTAAAAAAGTTTTCTCACTCCTTAGAGGTGTGAATGGCTATGATATTGTCCCGGGTACGTAATGGAGGATATGGGAAAAGCACACCGTACGGCCGCACCCCGGACCCTTGTCCGAAGGAACACCAAACATTTTGGGGGGCACAAGTTTATTCTGCTGTGCCTGACAAAGAAAAACATCCCGGAGTTGATCCAGGCTCCGGCCTTTTCCCGTTGTACCTTTGGGACATCAAGTCATCGCTGCCGGCTGTTTCTATCATCGATGCCGAACCAGTGACTTTTGCTTGTACCAGTACAGCCGAAAAGACTGCGAACAGCATAAAACCCGCCCTCTGCCAACTGGC
>CASEAH010000044.1 GCA_949285935.1 uncultured Oscillospiraceae bacterium | reverse complement strand
TCTGGTAGCGGCCGTAGAGGAAGAGGTTCTGGGGGTTGCCCACCGGGGTGGCCATGCTCCCCAGGTTGGCGGCGATGGTCTGGAGGACCACCACCGGGATCAGGTACCGGCGGCCGTCCAGCCATTCCAGCACCAGGATGGTAAAGGGCACAAAGGTGATGAGGGCCACGTCGTTGGTGATGACCATGGAGCTGAAAAAGGGCAGCAGCACCAGCACCATGGACAGCAGCCACATAGGCTTGCGCCCCCGCAGCAGCCGCTGGGCCAGGGCCACAAAGAGGCCGCTCTTCTGCAAGCCGGCCACCACCGCCATGAGACAAAACAGCAGCACCAGCACCCGGGTGTCGATGGAGGCCAGGGTCTCCATGGACGGGGGCACCAGGAACAAAGACAAGAGGGCCACAGCGGCGGAGATGACCAGAACCGCCTCCTGCCGGACCCAACTGCCGATCTTTTCCTTCATTGTTCTCCTCCTTTGGGACATTTCCCCGCCGCCCGGCGTCCTTTGGGGAAAATCGCTGGAAACTATTGTAGCACAGCCGCCTGCCGATTGCATCGGTTTTTTGCACAAAAGACTGCCCACACCGGCCGCCGAATCCGGGGAAGTTCCTCCCCTCCCCGCCGGGGAAGGGACTTTCCCCCTTTCCCGGGATTTTTTCTGCCAGGGGGGTTGACCTGGGGCGGATTTTGTGGTAAGATAGCTCTTGTTCACACGGAGGATTAACTCAGCGGTAGAGTGCTACCTTCACACGGTAGAAGTCACTGGTTCGAACCCAGTATTCTCCACCACGTCGGAATGGACTGCGCTCCATTCAAAAAGCCCGGTCAAAGACCGGGCTTTTCTCATACCGCTCCGTCATTCCTCCTTTTCCGCAAAAGGTCCCGCTTGCTCCGGCTGCTCGGTTGCAAGCGCCCTCGCGACGCCTCCGCGGCGCTACCAACCTTTTGCGGGTGATTGGGCATACCCTTTCCGATCGAAACCGACCGGCTTTCCCGCATCGGAATGGACTGCGCTCCATTCAAAAAGCCCGGTCAAAGACCGGGCTTTTCTCATACCGCTCCGTCATTCCTCCTTTTCCGCAAAAGGTCCCCCTTGCTCCGGCTGCTCGGTTGCAAGCGCCCTCGCGACGCCTTTGCGGCGCTGCCAACCTTTTGCGGGTGATTGGGCATACCCTTTCCGATCGAAACCGACCGGCTCTCTCAGGCAGGGGCCCGGGGCTTTTCGCCCTCCGGGTTCTTTTCTTTTGTCCGGGCACGGCTCCCGGACAACCCAAAGGGCCGCCCCTCTCCCATGAATCCGCGACAAATGTCACCCCCACTGACGGATGTACAGTTTCCCTCCCCTTTCCCCCTGGATTTTCGTGGGAATGGTTCATTGATTTCCCTTCCTCCCCCATGCTACAATGGTCACAGAGGATTTTCCCGGTTCCAAAAGGTTTTATCTGCAATTACAGGAGGTATTGACCATGTTTGAAAAAGAAAAACAGGAAGTTATCAACGCCGGCATCAAGATGGACCGCTACGGCCTGATCGCTCTCTCCGGCGGCAACGTCAGCGTCCGGATGCCCACCGGCGAGATTCTGGTGACCCCTTCCGGCATGATCTATGAGGACATGGTCCCCGAGGATGTTCTGGTGGTGGACATCGACGGCAACGTGCTGGAGGGCACCCGGAAGGCTTCGGTGGACACCGAGGCTCTCCTCTACATCTTCAAGCACGAGCCCACCCTCAACGCGGTGATCCACACCCACCAGCCCTACGCCACCGCCATCGGCCTGGTGCAGGACGAGTTTGAGTGCAACCTGACCACTCTGGCCAACGGCACCAAGGGCAGCGTCCCGGTCACCCCCTTCAGCTCCGCCGCCAGCATCGACATGGGCAAGGACACCGTCAAATACCGGGGCAACAGCCTGGCCGTCATCCTCTCCAACCACGGGGTCATCGCCGTGGGCGAGAGCCTGAAGCAGGCCCTCTACGCCTGCGTCTACCTGGAGGAGGCCGCCAAGACCTATGTGGCCGCCAAGTCCATGGGCGAG
>CASEAH010000043.1 GCA_949285935.1 uncultured Oscillospiraceae bacterium | reverse complement strand
CGGTATCAGTTTGTAATATTTTTTTAAAGTTGTTCAGCATCAATTTTTCCCTTTATTTTCAGCTTTTTTCCGACTTGAAGCAAGCAATATCTTTCATTTTTTCGGACAAATTCTGCACCGGTTCAGAGGCGTTTTTAATACTAATTGTAATAACTTATATATTTATTACGAACAAGAATGTATTTTGTCTGTTTGCCTTATATAAAACTGTTATGCTGCTCCATCGCCAGGTAAAAACTCCATGGAAAGAAAAATGGGATCTGTGCTGTAAAAAGCCAGATCCCATTTTGTATTCTCTCCAGTTCAATGCCTTTTCCCCTCCGAACTCCGGCGGGATATTCCTTCGCTTTGCCCGGATAGAATCATTCCTTTTTCTTTCCGCCGGGCACAAATCGGATCACCGGTGTCGCCAGCGCACGCACTGCGGTTTGCGGGTCTTTGCGAATCCAATCCAGGGCCAGGTATGCCCCCACTACCGTCATATCCGGTTTCATCTTGAGAATCCGCTCCACGTTGTAACCGCCGTAAGCGGGGCTTTCCGGCACTCCGGTGGTCATCCAGTTTTCCAAAGCTTCCCGGATCTCCTGGGGCAGGGCATCAATTTTGGGCTCCAAGCGCTTGGTCTGGACCTTGTCGTACCCCTTTTCTTCAATGAGGATACGGATAATTTCTTCTGCTTTCATTGTCTATGCCCTCTTTCTCCTTTATTTCTCCATGTAGCTCTGCAGAACCTCATCGGCAAAGCTGCGCGCGTCCTGTTCGATGGCCTGTTCATAATAGCCCTGATAATCGTAGTCCGGACTTATGTAATTGGCAAATTCATACTGCCACTGGGCCACCACATCCGATGGCAGGTCGCCAAAACGCTCCGGTTCCGCCACTACCTCTGTCTGAAACTGATGGCGCATTTCATGGGTGGCGGTATCCAGCACCTGTCCCAGCATTTCGGGGTCCTGGACCACGGCTTCGTTGAGGTGGATATATCCGTCTCCCGAGTTGTATCCGAAGGAAATCATGCCGGGCTGGGAATACATGGGCTCCACGATCACCCCTTTGGTCTGGATGCCCAGATTTTCGCCCGCCTTCACATAATACTCGTTGAGCTTGGCGGTCTTTTGTTCCAGCGACAGCTCGGCCCAGCCGGCCACCACCTCCGGTGTGAAAACCTCCGCCATGATCTCGGCTGTTTCATCCGCCCGGACCTCGTCCACCTCGCTGAGATACTGCCTGTTTTCGAACATTTCCACCGACTCAAGAACTGCGGTCTGTTCGGCCTGCAGCCCTTCGTCCAGGCCCTCTGTCTGCAGCAAACCTTCACACAATCTGTCCAGCATGGCTTTCCTCTCCTTGTTTCAGTGTACCTACATCATAAAGCACCCTGTACACCAGAAAAGAAAAACTTCATTTTTCGACACTGGATATCTATTTTTCACAGCTGCGGCCAGCAAGAAGCGGCCAGATATCCCAGTCCCCGGCAGATGCAAAGACCCGGATCCGGGCAGCAGACAATGCTTTCAGGGGACAGTGAGCCGAATATCCGGGCCAGCATCTGCAAAACAAGAGCTCTTTCGCCATCTTTTGCTGCAAGAATCACCCTGTCGATGACTGCCCCCTGCCTGACCATAGCGATACGGCTCTCCACAACAAATTTCCGCAGCAGTTCCGGCCAGCTTTCTTGCAAATCCAATTCTTCGCCCTCAGCGGACCTATCCTCCCGGATAATATCCCACAGGGCGGTTTGGCAGATTGCCTCCTTCAGCCGCTCCTCCGACAGACCCATGGGCCTGCAATTTCCATACTTCAAGAACGCCTTTTTGGCTGCAAACTCCCCTATCTGCCCGCGCACCTTCCGGCATTCCAGCAACAGCTGGTCATGGGGCCCCCATTTCTGGTATTCTTCCCACTCTTGCGGGTCTTGACGAAGCTGTTCCAGAAACAGATTTTGTACCAGGCGGTCCAGTACCTGGGTGCCCAGCCGGGCACTGTGGGCAGTATACAGCAGCTTTCCTCCTTTATCCTCCACACAGGCAGCATCCACCCAGTTGGGGGCGAGCCGCAGCACAAAGGTATTTTGATTCTGTCCCTCCTCCTTTTTCGCACCGGCGCTGAGCGCGCAGGACTCCGGCACAAGGAGCAGCCGGGAAGGCAGACCCTGGTATTCTCCTCTGCCTAAAACCGTCCCCCTGAGCACCAGCCCATAGACGGCGGTATCCAGTCGGTTCCAGTGGTCGGGATAGGCCACCGCAAACCGGATCTCGTCGCAGCCCCGGGCCTCCTCGGCAAGCTGGGCGGCATACCGGGGATGGGAAAACAGAGCGTTGACGAACACCGTCACCCCCTGGCGGAAAGCGCTGATTTCCGCTCCCGCCAAACCGGGAATATCCTGCACCTTCTGCCAGCTGAGAGCCCTCCGGATCTTGTCCAGATGCTCCTGCTCCAGACGATCCCCCTGCTTTTCCAGCAGTTCAGAGGGCCTTTGCAGAAAGTTTTCACAAAAGCCGAAAGTCCCTTGCTGCCCTGCAAGCGCATCCCTGCCCAGAACCACCTCGCCGTTTTCATCAAAAGCGAAAACCGTCGGCATTGCCGTGCCGGCAGCCTCCATTCCCGGCATGGTCATCTGCCGCTGGTCCATCCGCGGCTTTCCCTGCTCCAGCACCAGTGCGCCGGTTATGGTTTCTTCCCTGCTGATCCCGCAGCCCACACAAAGTATCCCGGACATCGCTCTACCTCCCAGTTTTTTGAAGGGGCCGGGTTTCGCCGCTTGCCTAGCCGCCGCGTTCTGCGGCGGCTTGCGGCGTTGGTTTCCGGCTCCATTCACCTTTTGCCTTTATGGTAAAGGCAAGACTGCAAAAGCAGCGCGGAAAGTTCATTTTCGGCAGCCTGTTTGGCATAATCGGTCATCCTGGGACCTGCGGGATGGGAGAGGGAATGTTTCAGTCCTCCTCCCCGGCCTTGAAGTTGTAGATGGGCCGGATGATCTTCACAACCTCCGCTGTGGGGCCGATATTGTCCAGGATAGCGTCCATCCCCTTATAGGCCATGGGGCACTCGTCCAAAGTGGTTTTGTTCACCGAGGTGGTGTATATCTGGGCCATCTGCTTTTTGAACTCGGACACCGTAAAGGACTGCTTGGCCTGCGCCCGGCTCATGAGACGGCCGGCGCCGTGGGGAGCGGAAAAGTTCCAGTCGGCGTTGCCTTTTCCCACACAGATAAGACTGCCGTCCCGCATGTTGATGGGGATCAGCAGCCGCTCCCCTGCCTGGGCGGAGACTGCGCCCTTGCGCAGGATCATCTGCTCGGTATCGATGTAGTTGTGGATGGTGGTGAACTGCTCCTCCACATGGAGCTTCATGCCCTTGACAATCTCGTCCACCATGGCCTGCCGGTTGAGCATGGCAAAGTGCTGGACGATCTTCATGTCGTGGATATACTGCTCAAACAATTCTCCGGACACATAAGCGAGAGCTTTGGGGATGTTAGTTTGCTTGATGTTTTTCAGTTTCTTCAGTTCTTTCTGGATTTCATTCTCCCGGCCCTCTGCCTTCATCTGAGCCACCAGCGTCTGAAGAGACGCATCATCGGTACGGTTGAGCACCTTGTAGCCCGCCTCCTGATAGTAGCCGGCCACCTCTACGCCCAGATGACGGCTGCCGGAGTGGACCACGATGTAGAGATTCCCTTCGTCGTCCTTGTCCACCTCAATGAAGTGGTTCCCGCCGCCCAGGGTGCCGATGCTCTTTTCTGCCCGGAGCAGATCCACATGGCGGGCACAGCACAGTTCGCTCAAGTCGATCTGGCTGAGATAGCGGTGGGCCTTATCCCGGATGGAGAAGCCGGAGGGGATCTTCTCATAGATCAACTTGTCCAGTTTCTGAAGCTCCAGCCGTCCCTCCCGGATGCGGGTGGTTTCCATGCCGCACCCAATGTCCACACCCACCAGATTGGGTACCACCTTATCGGTGATGGTCATCGTCGTGCCGATGGTGCAGCCCGCCCCGGCGTGGATGTCGGGCATGAGCCGGATACGGCTGCCCGCCGTAAATTCTTGGTTGCACAGTTCCTGAACCTGTGCGATGGAGGCACTGTCCACCACATCGGTGAAGATCTTGGCCTGATTGTATTTTCCTTTAATTTCGATCATAATTTCCTCGCAATATTCTATGGGGCATGGTTCTGTCAAGTCATTTCGTACAACAGGGCCGCATCGTCCTGCACCAGTTCCAAATGGGAGCACAGCGTTTCAAGTCCGCTTTGTACCGCCTCGGTGGGCAGATCCCAGTCCGGGGCAATTTCAGCGGCCAGCTCCGGGAGCTCCTGCTCCCGCAGAGCTGCCAGCAGTTGAGACGCCAGCTCTCCCTCCAGCAGAGCGCAGTCCAGAGTGTCCTCCGTCTGGGGAGCAGGAAAACGGACATCCAGATCCAGTTCGCTCTCACACCAGTCCCAGATGGCCATATAGACCGCGCCGGAGCAGTCGCCGTTGGACAGTTCCTGCCGCTGGCCGTCTTTGAGAAGATAAAAGGATGCGATCTGTGACATGGCAATTCCTCCTGAAATGTTATTCTTTTTCCATCAGCCCTTCTGCCTGCATCCGGATCACATAGAAGGCCCGCACCCAGTCCAGCTCCTGCTCCATGGATTCCTC
>CASEAH010000042.1 GCA_949285935.1 uncultured Oscillospiraceae bacterium | reverse complement strand
GGAGACCGGCCGTACCCACCAGATCCGGGTCCACATGGCCCACATCGGCCACCCCATCCTGGGGGACACGGTGTACGGGGCGAAAAAGCCCGTGCCCGGCCTCCAGGGCCAGTGCCTCCACGCGGTGGGGCTGCGGTTCCTGCACCCCCGGACCGGGGAGGCGGTGGAGCTGCGGTGTGACCTGCCGGAGGAGTTCCGGGCCCAGCTGCGGAAGCTGGAAAGAAGATAAGGAAAAAAGTGAGGTACAGGGAAAAGGTACGGGAGGCTGAGAATATGCAACGCGAGGAAATTGAAGCCTGGTATGACCAAAGTCGCAGTCAGTATCAGGATTATGTGCAGGTGGCCCAGCGGCTGATTGAAACATTACTGCGGGAGGAGAAAATTCCTTACCACAGTGTCAGTGGTCGGCTGAAGGATCGGGAGAGCTATGTGGAAAAATGCTTCCGAAAAGAATATGACGAACCGAACAAGGTGATGGATCTAGCGGGTATCCGGATTATCACCCATACCACTGCGGAGATTCAGCGAGTCCAGGCGGTGATTGAACGGGAGTTCCAGGTGGATCCGGAGAACTCTGGGGATAAAGCGCAGGAGATGGGCGTAGACCGGGTCGGCTATCTTTCTGTCCACTACGTGGTTCGGATAGGAAATGAGCGATCGGGATTACGGGAGTATGCCCGCTTTGCCGGACTTTGCCTGGAGATTCAAGTGCGCTCCCTGCTCCAGCATGCCTGGGCGGAGATTGAGCATGACCGCGGGTATAAATTTGCGGGAAAGCTGCCTTCGGAAATTGAGAGAAGATTTCACTTGATTGCAGGAACCTTGGAACTGATGGATGAGGAATTCCGAGTTCTGTCCGAGGAAATAGATCAATATGCACATCATGTTGCAGAACAGACACAACATGGAAACTTAGAAATTGCCATTGATTCCACATCCTTGCTACAATTTTTGGAGGAGTATTACAAACTGCAGCGTTATGAGGGAATTGACAGAAACTATTGGGAAAACAGCAAGGAAATTATCCGGGAACTGAACGGATTTGGAATTTCTACGCTCCGCCAGCTCAAAACATTACTGGACAATCATCCCATAAAGGACCTTCTGCGGCCCGGTGCCCGAGAAGAGGACCGGCAGACCAACTATGTGGGACTGATGCGGGAAATGATGGTTTTGGAGAACCCCGAGAAATACTTTCAGCGGGCATGGCAGGAAAACTGGGCCTGGCTGGAAAGGAGTACGCTGAAAAGATGGGAACAGGCGGGGATATCTGAGAAACGGCTGAGGAAAATTTTAAATTTTATTTCCCTTGATGGAGACGAAAAGCAAGGGGACTATACCATTAGTCTGAAATGAACCGTGAAAGAAACCATCGCCCCAAAGGAGAACGGCTTGATAGAACTCCTTTGGGGCGATTTGCGCGCGTCTGTTTTGGTTTGTCGCTTGCCCTTTGTTTTCTGGTGTGATAAAATATTTTAGTTAAAGTATCTGAATTTGGAGGAACTGTTTTGGAACGGGAAAAGGTACTGGTGAGCCGGGAGGACCTGGAGCGCCAGCAGACGTTTGAAGAGAAAATCAGGGCCATGTTTGAAAGCCGTCAGGCCCACCCGGTGGCCTGCGTGGACACCTTCGGCTGCCAGCAGAACGTGGCCGACGGCCAGAAGCTCATGGGGATGCTGGAGCGCTGCGGCTTCACCTTCACATCGGACCCGGCGGAGGCGGACCTGGTGATTTTGAACACCTGCGCCGTCCGGGAGCACGCCGAGGACCGGGTCTTCGGCAACCTGGGCGCCCTGACCCACACGAAAAAGGAAAACCCCGAGCAGGTGATCTGCCTTTGCGGCTGCATGGCCCAGGAGC
>CASEAH010000041.1 GCA_949285935.1 uncultured Oscillospiraceae bacterium | reverse complement strand
TTTCTTTTCTTTGAGGATTCGGGCGATTTTTCCCGGCCCGTTTCCCTCCACACAAAGTTGAAAAATCAACTCCACCACCGGCCTAGTTTCTTCGTCGATGACCAGATGCCCGTCCGCGCCCTTGAGGTAGCCGTAGGGCGGCCGTGTTGCCAGCCGTTGTCCGGACATTCCTTTGTTACGGAATACGGCCCGTATTTTCTTACTGGTGTCCTTTGCATACCATTCGTTGATGATATTGCGGAATGGGGTAAAGTCATTGTCCATCTGATTCTCGCTGTCCACGCCGTCGTTGACGGCCACGAACCGGACGCCCATCTCCGGGAACCGAATTTCCGTGTAAAGCCCTACCTCCAGATAGTTGCGGCCAAACCGGGACATATCCTTGACAATCACCATACTCACCAATCCGGCCTCAATATCGGCCAGCATTTCTTGAAACCCAGGCCGCTTGAAGTTGGTGCCGGAGTATCCGTCATCCTTATAAATCTTGTAGTTGGTGATACCATTGTCTTTTGCGTATCGGGTCAATATCTCGATCTGGTGGGCAATGCTGTTGCTGTCTCCCTCGTTTTCATCATCACGGGAGAGGCGGACATAGAGGGCCACCCATTTCTCCACAATGTTTTTGATAAAGGCCGCCATCACGTCCGCACCCCTTTCTGACTTTCCAGTTGAAAGAGGGCCAGGAGTTCTTCATACCAGGCCGCTGTGTCTTTCAGATCCTGCGGGGTGAAAATGGTGTTATCCTGGAGAACATGGAGCGTAATGCCGCAGCGCGTCAGGACAGAATGGAAAAATTTATATCCGGCCACCCATTCGCGCCATAGGCGATTCATGCTCACCACAACGAGGTCAGATACATTCTCCGCCTCTATCTCCCGGAGCATCCGCTGATATTCCGGGCGTTCCGGCGTGGTGCCGGGAAAGCCCCAATCACAAAAGAACTCTGGATTCTGGAGCCCGTGCTCCGCCGCATATCCGGCGAGCCGCTCCATCTGGTTTCTGTGGATCAGTCCGTCCATATCGCCGCAGGGATCTCCAATGCGGCAATAGAGCGCAGTGATTTTATTTGACTGCCTGTTCATCATAGCCTCCAATCCGGCAGTCACCGTCTCCTGTCTTGTGACACTTATATTATACAAAACGTCAAGGAAAACGTCAAATTTTCTCAAATTTTTGCAAGAAAATTTACTTTTTTGTTTCCTTGTCAAGTGCCCGCATGATCTTTTTGGAAACGGTGACACCCTGGGGGGCAAAAAAACCATTTACCCGATAATATGTATTGCCAATCTTGATCTCTGTCTCTACTCTTGGCTGTTTTACCTGGGGCATAACAGCCATGGGAACACCCCCTTATCTTTTGTTTTGTGTCTCACGGTGAGACGCAATTATGACAAAATCCGCACCGTCAGGCGGTGCGGATTCAACAGTTCACGATCTATTTTTCAGGACGGATTCAGACGGCGGCTGGCTGAACCGCTCCATAGGTTTTATCGTGCCTCCCCCCATTCCTGTGGGCGGGGCGCCCTACGCTGTGACGCATAGCCGGCGCAAGTATCATCATCCCCGAATGTGTCTCATGGCCTCGGCTCTGCCTGGAGCCGTTTGCGGCGCTGGCGTTGCCCGCTCCTTCCTCCCGGCCTTGCCCCTCCTTCCCGGTGGAATATCCCCGCGCGCCCGCCGCCTGGCTTCACACATACAGAACGTATCTGCTCGTCCTATTTAGTTGTCTGCTCTGGATTCATTTGCACCCGTAAACTCTGTGAATTGCTGCCCCGCACCGCGGTTTAGTTGAAATTGGCTAGAGTTCCTATGACCGCTTCACATGATCCAGAGCGGAAATCGTTTGTTCAAGCGAATTTCCATCTCCAATTATGGGAGTTTTCCTCTGTGAAAAAGCGCAGAATCAGGGGAAATGAAGTAGCTTTCTGTCGTGTATTCTCGTTTTTACAGCCTGATTTTTGATGGGATAGCGCGGAAATCGACGCAAAAAGGACACAGGCAGTCGTGTAACTGCCTGTGTCCCTCGTGCTGTGGATCAGCGATTTCTTCGCAGATAACCGGCTAACATGTCGATAAACTCGCTGTTGGTGGGTGGACGGTGCAGGGTGGTTCCCGCAATATACTCCAAAAGCCCGTGGTCGGTACGCTCCCACACAGCATGAACTACATTGCGCAGAGCACGCTCCACGGAAGATACCGTAACGCCGAACCGATGGGCCGTCTCCGGGTACAGCCGTTTGGTGATCAGATAAATGCCGTCAGGGTCGTCCGTTACCTGCTCGACCATATAGACTGCGTATCGAAAGCCAACTAGTTTTCCCGTCACGCTCAGGCCCCGCAGAAGCTGTTCTGCATCCAACTGACCGTCCTGATGTACCTGCCCTGAAAGATAAAACAAAGCCATCATACCATCCCTTTCATTTCAATATTTGTGGGGTGGTATTTGAGGCGGAGAGCGGCAATGGAGGCAGTTGACCTCCACTTCTCTCCATGGAATTCCTTGTACCGGCGCACCCCTGGAAGTGGTATGGTTTTATCATACAGGATCAAAGCCCTTCTGTGCAGAGCGTTCCATCGGCAATGGCTGTCGCAAAACGGTTTGTCCCACCCGACCAGGCACGATTTATGCCGTTTCTCCGATGCGCTGACAGCGAATGGTGACCCGGCTGGCGCTGCTGAGGGTGCAGGTGAACAGGGTCAAATCCCAGTCCCCCGCCTCCATCTCCTCCAGGGCCGTGCCGGGCAGCTCCTGAATTTCCGACACCCCATAGGAGAACACGTT
>CASEAH010000040.1 GCA_949285935.1 uncultured Oscillospiraceae bacterium | reverse complement strand
TGGTGGTGCTGGCGGGCGCCCTCAACGCCGGTATCCTGGCCACCCACGCCATGGTGCCGCCCACGCCCGGACCCATTGCTGCCGCGGGTACCTTTGGCGCCGACCTGGGCATGGTCATCCTCATCGGCCTGTGCGCCGCTGCCGCCTACACCGTTGTGGGCTCCGCCTGGGCCAACTCCTCCTGGATGCTCCGCAAGTATCCCCATGTGTCTCAGATCAAGGATATCCAGGTGGCCAAAGAAGGGGAGAAACTGGTCCTCTCCGAGCGGGAAGGCCTTCCCAGCGTGTTTCTTTCCTTTGGATGCATCATTATCCCGGTGCTGATGATCTTCCTCAACTCCTTCGGCAAAATGCTTCTTCCCGCCGAATCCCCGCTGCTGCCCTGGCTGGCGTTTATCGGTTCTCCCGTCTTCGCCCTGCTGGTAGGTGTGGGTATCGCTCTGTTCCTGGATCCCTCCAAGCTGAACAAGGACCAGGTCTATAAGTGGTTCAGCGACGGAGTGGAGAGAAGCGGCTTTATCATCATTGCCTGCGGCGCTGCCGGAGCCTTCGCCAGCATCCTGGGAGCCACCGGCGTGGGCACCTATCTGGGTGAGATCATTTCCCGCACCGGCCTGCCCTCCGTCTTTGTGCCCTTTATCATTTCCGCCCTGGCGTATGTTGCCCAGGGATCGGCTACCGTGGCCATCATGACCGGTTCTGCCATTACCGCTCCCATGATCGGCGCTCTGGCTCTCAACCCCGCCATTGCCACCATCGCTGTCTGCGCTGGTGCCACCTTTGCCACCCATGCCAACTGCAGCCACTTCTGGGTAGTGACTCAGATGTTTGACGACATGCCCCTGAAGGAGGGCTTCGACCTTGTGACGGTCCAGACCGCTCTGGGCAGCCTGGCGGCCATTGTAACGGTATGGCTTATGTCTCTGGTCATCCTTTAAAAATCTGGTTAAAAATCCCGACAAAAAAGCCCCCTGACTTCAGGGGGCTTTTTATTGTAAACAAAAACCGCGGGCTGTGCCGGTGGTTCCAGAAAGCTTTCGCTATGCCCCTCAAACAGATCCGAAAGAAGGAAGGAAATGTTACTGAAACGGTGGGGGAGAGAATAAAAGAGGGGAAGAGTCAAAAGAGGAGTGCCCCACCGCTATTTTTAACAGCAGTGAGGCACTCCGTGTAATAAGAAGTACAATATAGGTTCAGCTGGCCAAAGGCCCCAAGACGGGGTGTGCAAACCACCAGCACGGCGGGTAGTTGTGATGATCCTCTTGCTGAACAATTTGCGGCTGCCGGGGAGAGAAAACGCATGGCTTTAAGGGATGAAAGCGGGAAAAGCAAAACCCCGTTTTCCCCTGGGGCAGACCGTGCGGGGCCCCCGCTGCAACCGGGAGCCAATCTCATGGCATGAGCCTTCCCCAAGAGTGAAAAGCAGGGGGCTTACCCCTCCAGGCATGCCGCGTCCAGGCCCGGACAGGTCCGCAGGTATTCCAGCACCTGGGCCCGGATGGCGTCAGCCCCGCCGGGACGGTTGCTCTCGATGTTCAGAGGCATCAGAGGGTCATGAAGGGAGAGACGCAGCAGGAACCAGCCCTCCTGCTCCGGTACCGAATACCGCAGGCCCTCGTGGTTGTCCGGGGCGGGCACCCAGCCGGGATGGCTTTGGGCAAAGGCCTCCAGGCCTGCCAGAATGGCCTGGCCGTCGGCCTTGAAGTCGCTTCCGGTGAGCCGGGGCCGGTATTCCCGCGCCTCCAGAGGCTCCCGCAGATCGGCCAGCATTCCCTCCAGGGTCTTTCCCTGACGGTGGAGCCGGGCCATCTGGATGACGATTTTGGCGGAAAGATAAGCGCCGTCATCCAGGAAGTAGTTTTCCTTCAAAGCCCCGTGGCCGGAGGTCTCCATGGCAAGGAGGCACTTTTTGCCCTCTTTGTTCAGACGGATGGCCTCGTTGATGACGTTTTTGTATCCCCGCTTGAAGCGGTGGTGGACGCATCCCAGGGTGTTCTGAATAAAATCGGCCAGCTCGGTGGAGGTAACGCTGTCGGTGACGATGACGCTGCCGGGGGCCTCCTGGGCCACAATGGCGGCCATCAGGCCGATGAGACGGTTCCGGGAGAGCTCTTCACCGCTGGCCAGCACCGCGCCGGCCCGGTCCACGTCGGTGTCAAAGATCAGGCCCAGGTCGCAGACGTACTCTACCACCGACCACCGGATGGCGGCCATGGCCTCCTTGTTTTCCGGGTTGGGGATGTGGTTGGGGAAGCGTCCGTCGGGCTCCAGATACCGGCTGGCGGAAATATCCGCTCCCAGGGGCTTGAGCACCTTGTGAGCAAAGAAGCCGCCCGCGCCGTTGCCCGCATCCACGGCGATTTTAAAGCCGGCCAGAGGCAGGTCCCCCTTGGGTCCGCCGATGCCGCTGGCAATGACCTGCCGCAGGTGGGCGGCGTAGGCGTCCATCAGATCGGGGCAGGGGAGAGCGCGGCCCCGTTCCTCCGAAGGGGGAGGAAGCTGTCCGCACTGGCTCAGGATCTCCCGGATCTGGGTGCTTTCCAGGCCGCCCTCCCGGGTAAAGAACTTAAGTCCGTTGCGGTTCCAGGGCAGGTGGCTGGCAGTGACCATCACCGCCCCGTCAAAGCCGAATCCGGGGAGAACGGTGGACATAAACATGGCGGGGGTGGAAGCCATGCCGCAATGGGCGGGACGGACGCCCCGGTCGGCCAGGCCTTCCACCACAGCTTCCTGAAGGGCGGGCCCGGAGATACGGGAATCCCTGCCCACCCCCACCCGCAGGGCGGTGAGAGGCTTACCGGTACGCCGGCTCAGCCACAGGGCAAAGGAGGCGGCGATCTCCCGCGCCGCACGGGAGGTAAGGGTGACCGGCTCTCCTGCCACGCCCTCCAGGGCTACGCCCCGGACGTCGCTGCCGTTCTGCAATGCTTGATAATCCATGTGATATCCTGCCTTTCTTCATACAGCGCAGGGGTTATCCCCGCCGCAATCATTCAGCTCATGACAGCTGCTTTGCAGCCATTATACCATAAAAATTCCGGAATGATGGTCTGTTCTGATATTTATTTACAAAAGAAAGGGCGGCATGATATACTTCTATGGTATCCGGAGCAGAAAAGAAAGAGACGGAAAGAACGTCCCAGGCATCGCGCGGCCTTTTCCCCCCGGGGGGCGGGAACTGCGCCCCGGCCGGGAAAAGGAAAGGAAGGATGCGATGTGAAACGGTTTGACTGGAAAGCGGACGGGAAAAGGGCGGGTTACTATGTGGCAGGGCTGCTGACGCTGGCGGCAGGCCTGGTCCTGAACACCAAAACGGGCCTGGGGGCCAGTCCCATCAATTCTGTTCCCTACAGCCTGTCCCTGCTTACAGGAATTACCATGGGGACCCTTACCAGCATGATGTACCTGTTTTTTGTGGC
>CASEAH010000039.1 GCA_949285935.1 uncultured Oscillospiraceae bacterium | reverse complement strand
CCTGTCCCTGACCCTGTACAACACCAGCGCCAACGTGGACGTGCAGAATATGATGGTCACCGTCTCCATGCCGGAGGACCTGATGCTCACCTCCTCGTCCAACACCTTCTACATCGCCAACCTTCCCACCCAGGAATCGGTGACCAAGTCCATCCAGGTGACGGCCAAGCCTGCCGCGGCCGCTCAGTCCCACAACATCGGCGTATCCATGAAATACCAGTACATCGACCATCACACCAATGCCCGCAGGGACAACACCACTGAGGAGACCATCGCCATCCCTGTGGTGCAGGTGGACCGCTTCCAGGTCACCGGCATTGATACCCAGGCCGAAATGACAGTGGGCGAGGAAGGCCTCATTACCGTCAACTTTGTCAACAAAGGCCGCAGTGAGGTGTATAACATCTCTGCCGAGATCTCGGGAAACATCCAGAACCCCGGCCAGCAGCAGAACCTGGGCAATCTGGCTTCCGGCGTCACCGGCACGGTGGACTTCTACCCCATCCCCACCGAGAGCGGTCCGGTTACCGGCCAGGTCACCATCACCTATGAGGACACCAATATGGTGGAAAAGACCGTCACCATCGACTACAGCGCCAACGCCACCAGCTATGAGGATATGATGGGCGGCGGTATGATGGATCCCGGCATCGGCGTGATGAATCCGGAGGAAATGCCGCAGGAGGAAAGCAAATCTCCCGCTCCCTGGGTGATCGGCGGCCTGGTAGCGGCGGGTCTGGTAGTGGCCATTGTGGTCAAGAAGAAGATCGACAAAAAGAGGAGTGAGTCCGCCGATGCGGATCTTTGATATACTGGCCTTTTGCTGGCGCAACCTCACCCGGCGCAAGCTGCGTACCGCCCTTACCGCTTTCGGCGTGGTCATCGGCGTCTGCGCGATCCTGGTGATGATCTCCATCGGCATCGGCCTGAGCCAGTTCTATGACCAGATGCTGGCCAGCTGGGGAGACCTGACGGTGATCAATATTTATAACTGGGGCGGCGGTGGCGCGGTGATCAGCATGAATGGAAGCACCAGCTCCAGCAGCTCCGGCAGCCCAGTTCTGGACGACGCCAAAATTGCTGAGATCCAGGCCCTGCCGGGGGTGGAAATTGCAACCCCCTTCTACCAGGTATGGGATCCCAGTTTTCAGATCAAAACCCGGGATGGCCGGTATGTGGCCAGCTCCAACCTGTACGGCGTTTATCCCGAAGCCCTGGAAAAGCTGGGCTATAAGCTGAAGGAGGGGCAGTATTTCCACGAGGGGGACAAGGAATATTCCCTGATTGCCGGCGAGCAGTTTGCCTACCGCTTCCGGGATACCAAAAAGAAGCGGAACAATTACCGGGAACCCTATCCGGATGCTTCCGGCAACATCCCTGACCCCTTTGTGGATCTGATGAAAGACCGGCTGATTCTGTTTGCACCCAGCAACCAGTATGACAGCCAGGGCAACCCCAAGGGAAAGGACCTGGAAGTCAAAGCCACCTTCATCGGCGTGCTGGAAAAAAGCGATCAGAACTACGAAGCCACCAACAGTGTCTTTATGGACATCAACGAGCTGAAAGCCTTGGTACAGAAGTACAACAAGCTGAACGGCATCAAAAAGACCAATACCAAAATCAACTACGAAGACGTCCGGGTCAAGTGTGTGGATGTGGATTCCGTCCAGGCGGTACAGGATGCCATCAAGGCTATGGGCTTTGAATGCTACTCCATGAACGATTCCCGCGAGATGATGCAGGAACAGGCCCTGATGATCCAGATGGTATTGGGCGGTCTGGCGGCCATCTCCCTGTTTGTAGCAGCCATCGGCATCGCCAACACCATGGTCATGTCCATTTACGAGCGCACCCGGGAGATCGGCGTTATGAAGGTCATCGGCGCCGAGATCAAAGATATCCGTGTCCTCTTCCTGATGGAAGCGGGTATGATCGGCCTCATCGGAGGCGTGGTAGGCGTTATCCTCAGCTATGCCGCGTCCTATGCCCTCAACACCCTGGCCGGAGACGTTTTCGGCCAGCAGATGATGGGCCAGAGCGGCGGCGGAACCATCTCTGTGATCCCGCTGTGGCTGGTGCTGTTCGCGCTGGCTTTCTCCCTGCTCATCGGCGTGATTTTTGGCTTTTTGCCTGCCAACCGGGCGGTCAAAATTTCCGCGCTGGAGGCTATCAAGCACGAATGATCCAATCCACTTGCGTTTCAAAACTCCCCCGCTTTCTTCAGGGCGGGGGAGTTTTTCTGTTGGGATCATCACGTTTCCGGCCCTTTACCGGAAAGTTTTGGTGAAAAAAGAAGCTTTCGACATCCTGCGTTGTCTTTTTCCTCCGCAATTGGTATAATAGCTGGGTAACGTCCGGCATACCTTTTAGTACAGCCGGAATTTTTGGGGGTATGGGAAAAGGAAACACCTTTTCACCCCATTGAAAAACAAAATTTTTTCTTATGCAACAAATGGACGGCCGGCAGGCACATAGTTAAGGAAGCGGGGAGATCATCCATTCCAGCCTCCTTTGGTGCCCCGGCGGTAAGGTGGTGTGAAATGGTACTGAACCAGCAGGATGTGGCAAAGGCCCGGACCGGAGACCGGGAGGCCTTTGGCGCACTGTATGATGCGGTGGCCCCCGAGCTGTACAAGGTGGCCCTTTACACCCTGCGCAGCCCCGAGGACGCGGAAGATGTGGTGAGCGAGACCTTTATGGAGGCATATAAAGGGATCCATAACCTCCGGGAGGACGGCAGCTTCCGCCCCTGGATCATGCGGATCCTCTCCATCCGCTGCAAACGGCGGATCGGCAGCTATGTCAAAGAAAAGGGTAACGTGGATATTGAAGAGTACACCGAAGAGGGTGTGCCCGACCGCAGTGCCCAGAGGGCTGAGGTGCTGGAAGCCCTGGACCGGCTTACCGCCGAGGAGCGGGAAATCGTGATCCTGTCGGTCCTTCAGGGATATGCCATGCGGGAGATTGCGGAGATTATGCAGATGCCCCAGGGAACGGTAAGCTCCAAACTGCACCGGACCCTTAAAAAGCTTCGGGGCATGTTGAGTACATAAGAAAGGAGACGGAGGCAATGACAGATCTGGAATGGAAAGAAGAATATTCCGACCTGACCCGGCGCCTGGCGGTGCTGGATACGGTGGAAATGCCCCGGTCCCTTTCTTCCCGGGAGCTTTTTGAAAAGATGGACCGTATGGCAGAAGAAGGGCAGAAGGAGGAGCCGGGCGCTCCTGTCAGAGGCAGGGTTTTTTACTGGCGGCCGGTCATGTCCTATGCGGCGGCATTCCTGCTGCTGGTAGCGGTATACTATGGCGCGGGCCTGGGGAGCGACAGCGTGTCCATGGCTCCGGCGGAAAACGGCATGCCCATGGCGGTGGCGCAGGATGCGGCCTCGTCAGCCGCAGCGGCTTCCGCTCCCGCCTCCAGTTCCATGGCAGCGGAGCCCCATGATGAGCCCGTCCCCCGTCAGGCTCTGTCAGCAGAAGCCCCGGAGACTCAGGAAACTGCCACAGAACAGCCTACCCCGGACGTACTTAAGGAAGAAACGGCAGATCTCGCTCCTCAGGAAAACGGTGAGACAGAGTACGATCAGGCGGTTTCCCATACCGTACTGTCGGTGCCTGCACTGGGGGGAGAAATTTCCCAGTGTGCGGAGAACGCGGCGCAGGCCTTTGAGGAGGCCGAGGCAGTGGTTTGGGGACGGGTGTCCGAAGTGGAAATCAGCCGGTATGCTGAGGATGCCTCCGCCCACAGCCTGCCCTGGGGCAGGGTGACGCTGTCAGATGCCGTCTGCATCAAGGGAGAGATCCCCGATGAGTCCCTGACCTTTTTCCATGCCGGGGGATATGTGGCCGCCACGGACTATTATGAACAAACCACCCGGCCCTCCGCCAACCAGGAAACCATGAAGGAAGGCCTGGAAGGGAAGTATGTGCAGGTTTTGCTGGGAAGTTCCCAGATAAACCCTGAACCGGGGAAGGAATACCTGGTGATGCTCTCCCAGGATGAAGATGGCCAATGGCGCGCGGCTCCCGGAAAGTGGGATATTCTGGAGATCCGGGAAGGCGTCATTACCGGTCCCGAGGGCGAGACTTACGGGACCCCGCAATCGCCCCGCTGGGAAAAATAATGCCGGAGCTTTGAAGCGCCCGGGCCAATTGTGTTCGCCCCTTCAGGTGCTCCCAATCAATGAAATAAAGCACAGCCGATCCGCTTTGGATTGGCTGTGCTTTTTTATGATCATTCCCCAATTTTTGAGGGATTTGGTTACCCGGCAGGATACGGTAAGATTCCTTTCCGGACCGGCGCTATACCGGGAAAAGTCAGGCCCCACCCAAAGAGGCAGATCAGCGGTACCGGATGTCCAGGGCAGGGAAAGCATTGCCTTATGGGGTTCTTTTTCTTCTGGGACGGGCATACTTATAGAAGGAACTGGTCCGGAGAGGGGGAGAAAGGATGAAAGGGGACATTGCTCTTTTGGGAAGCATGGCAGTCTCCATGGTGGCGATTCCGCTGGCTGCTTTGCTGTGGGCGGGAGCCCTGGGGACACCGCCCTTTGCCTCCCGGGATCAAGGGCCGCAGACTTCCTCGGCGGCCGCTGCCACTGCCGGGGAAGATGAAACCGGAGAAGAAGCGTCCTCCCGGAAAGACGCGGAAGAAAAGCTCACAGCGGAAGTAGAAGAAATGGAGCCTTACAGCAGCCCTGTCAGGGAATTGAAAGTCCTGGACCGATCTACGGGCAGGGTAGAAACACTGTCTCTTGAGGAGTATGTACGGGGAGCCATAGCCGCTGAAATGCCCGCCACTTTCCATGAGGAGGCGCTGAAGGCCCAGGGTGTTGCGGCGCTGAGTTATGCTCTCAACCTGGCTATTGCCCAACGGGAAAGCCCGGACCCCGCGCTGAAAGGAGCGGATTTTTCTGCTGACCCGGGGCGGCGCCAGGGCTACATGACTGAGGAGCAGGCACGGGAATTTTATGGAGATACGGCGGACTACAATTGGGACAAGATCTGCCGCGCCGCGGAAGAAGCCTGCCAGGTGGTGGCTACCTATGAGGGAGAACCCATTGCGGCGGCTTATCATGCCATCAGCAGCGGCGTCACAGAAAATGCAGCCAATATCTGGGAAGGCCCGGTACCTTATCTGGTAGAGGCAGACAGCAGCTGGGACATGTTGGCGGAAGGGTATAAAAGTATGGTCTCCTTTACCCAGGCGGAAATGGAGGAAAAGCTCACTGCCGCCGGAGCAACACTGGGCCCGGACTTTACTTCCTGGCTGGAGATTCTGGAACGGTCTCCTGCCGGGTATGTCACCAGCATCCGGGCAGGGGATCTGACCCTTCACGGCAATGAACTGCGCAATCTCCTGGGTCTGCGAAGCGCCTGCTTTTATCTGTCCACCCAAACCAGAGGCTTTATCTTTGAGGTGCGCGGCTATGGACACGGCGCAGGATTGTCCCAGAATGGGGCGGATTATCTGGCCCGACAGGGAAAAAATTTCTGCCAGATCCTTCGCCATTACTATACCGGAGTACAGCTTTGCCGCCTGGAAGTGTAAAAAGCAGCTTGGATCCGTCCGCAGCCGGGAAATTAAAGGGAAAATCCGCTTGACTACCGGCTGCGGATGTGCTATTATAGTAAGGCACTTTGAGCCAGGTGCCATATGGTGCAGGCAGTTGCTTGGAGAGGTGTCCGAGCGGTTTAAGGAGCTGGTCTTGAAAACCAGTGACTCGCAAGAGCCGTGGGTTCGAATCCCACCCTCTCCGCCAATTTTACCTCCCAGCAGACAGATAAATAAAAAGACAGTTTTACCATCTGGAGATGTACCCAAGTGGTGAAGGGGCTCCCCTGCTAAGGGAGTAGGTTGGGTAACCGGCGCGAGGGTTCAAATCCCTCCATCTCCGCCATCAGACTGAGTCTGGACGCACATCGCGTTCCAGGCTCTTTCTTTTTATCTAAATGAGCGGCCCGCGTCCCAGCCGATCTAAACTGACCACCCTTCCCAGAACAGCCGCTCGAAATCAAGCGGCTGTTTTTTTATGTTATCAGCTTCTTCATAAGGCACTTTGCGGTTCTGACGGTGAAAGCGCCCGATACAAAGCTCCGGCTTCCAGCACCAAGCAAAGCGGACTCCCGGCAGCAGGTTATCAGGGAGAAAAAACTTGTGTCAGAGCGGAGGATACCCATTTGCAGATGGCAGCGCAAGGGATGCGGGTGGAATAAAGTTCCGTGCGTTCTGAGAGGCATGCCGGTAACAGGTCCAGATAGGACTAACTTTAGCCACCGGCTTAGCTGTGTTATAATTTGGGGGACCCCGATACGGAAAAATATCTTTTGGACTGTCTGATGCGATTATGCCGGTGAAGGGCCCGGGTTCCGAAAGGCGTGAGCCAGGCGCGGTTTTCCACCACAACAGGCACGACCTGTGGAAAAATATCCCACAGCAGATACAGGAAAATGAGTCTGCCCTGTTGCAGACAGCTGCCCAGAGCACAAAAGGGACCTTTGAAAAGCAGTATAACAGAAAATGTACAAAAATTGGCCCTCCAAAGAAGCGAAACCGCTTCCTTAGAAGGCCGAGTTTCATTGCTTGTCTCTGCTTTTGTGTGCAGATGGCTATTACATTTCCATTTTGCAGCAGTCTCTTCCAGAGAAATTGTGAGCTGGGATCAGTTGGATTCTTCCATGGCCTTGAAGCCTTCGCCAAAGACCTGGGTGGTTTCGGTCACCATGACAAAGGCATGGGGGTCGGCGGCGTGGATGAGCTGTTTAAGATGGGGAAACTGGGATTTGCGGACGGCACACAGGACAACGCCGTTTTGCTGTCCGCTGTAGGCACCGGTGCCGGGAACAATGGTGGCGCCTCTGTGGAGGTTTTGGGTAATCTGGCGGCTGATTTCTTCGGGACGTGTGGTAACCACCGTAACCATGGTGCCGGTGTCTACACCAAAAAGGATGCTGTCAATGACTTTGGTGCTGGAAAACAGGGTAATCAGGCCGAACAGAGCGGCTTCCGGATTGCGAAAGACCAGAATGGAGGAAAGAAGGACCATACCGTCAATAGCCATCAGGGCCCGGCCCATGGAAACATGGGGAAACCGCTTTTGCAGAAGGCGGCTGACGATATCGCTGCCCCCGGTGGTGGATCCGGAAATAAAGATCAGCGCCATACCCATCCCGATCAGTACGCCGCCGGAGAGGCAGGAAAGAAGCCGGTCGCCGGTATATGCCGGAAACAGCGGCGCGACCACCAGATCCAGCATCACAGCGCTGAGCAGGCAGGTGGCGGCGGTGCGCAGGGCAAAGGAGCCGCTGAGGTACCTCCAGGCCAGAAGAAGCAGAGGAACGTTGATACAAAGAGTGGCCGCGCCTACGGGGAATCCTGTAAGATGGTTAAGCATCAGGGCGATGCCGGTAGCGCCGCCGGGGGCGATATTGGCAGGCTGAATAAAGCAGTGGGTGGCGATGCTTCCCAAAAAGGTTCCGACCAGGCACAGTCCCAGATTGCGGACAGATATGTTTTTAGACAGCATACAGGGTTCCAACCTCCTGATTTAAAATTCATCCATTTTATAGTATACACTTCCTCACCGGGCTTTTCAATGTAAAGGCAACCCTTGCGGGCAGTGGCCCAGTGTGTTAAGATAATGCCAGCACTTAAGAAAGGCGGGATCTCTGTTGAAACAGTTCTGGGCTGTACTGGTTCTGTGTGGGGTGCTGTGCAGCTGCGGAATTTTTTCTCCCTCCATTGCGTCCCAGGACAGCAGTTCAGGCGCAGATGCGCCTGTGGATTCCTCCTGCAGCCAGTCGGTTTCTTCCCCAAAAGGCGATCTGCCGGAAAGCCCGGCCCCCAGCCTGCCCGATTCATCTGCCGATGAATCATCCGTTTCCGGGGAATCCTCTTTGGACCTTACCGGGCGGGAATACATCCGGAGCCTGGCTGCCCGGATGGCAGAGGAGCTTCAGCGGCCGGGCATGTCGGATGCGGAGAAGATCCAGGCCGCCTATGAGGAGATCATTGCCTGCACTGCCTTTGCGCCTCCGGTGGGGTGGGAGATCTGGCGGGTACGGGGCGGGGGAGAGCCTCCCTCCTATCTGGAAAACCGGGCGCTGAGTCCTCTGGCCTTCGGCATCGGCAGCTGCGAAGACTACGCAGCAGCCCTTTGTCTGGTTTTGGAGGAGATGGGCTTTTCCGCCCGGTATGTGCCAGGTCTGACCATATCGGTCCAGGGACCGTTTGTGGACCATGCCTGGTGCGCTGTGGAGCTGGACGGCGTCTGGTACCATCTGGATCCCCAGCTGGAGGACAATGTAATGCGGGAAAACCGGCTTACCTACCGTTATTTTCTCAAATCCGACCAGACCATGCTGGCGGATCACCGGTGGGGAAGCAATCTGCTTCAATATGCCGCTTTGACTCCCCGGCAGACGGAAGAGGTGGAAAAATACTATCTGCTGCCCGACTGCCCCCAGGACTGGCCTGCCCCGGCTTCTAAAATCCTGCAGCAGGCCGACCCGCCGGCCCGGGCGGCACTGGAGGCGGAGATCAGCCGGGAGATGACACGGTATCAGGACCTTCATGGTCCCCTCCCGGAGGCAGAACTGAACGTCTGCCCGCCGGTCTTTGGCTGGGAGGGCTATGGGCCCAAGGATGACTGATGAGGAAGAGCCTTTCCACGGGGAAGGGCCCAGGAGCCTTTGGCGGCGGCGCACAGACAAAGTGTGATGCATATAGCATATCCAGACGGATGAGCGGGAGCCTCCGCATCCGAAATGGAAAAGCAGCCTGAATGGAAGCAGGGGGATACCGTGGCCGGCAGCAGGCACAAAGCCGGTATCCCCGATCCCGCAAGGGAAAACATGGATTTGGAAAGAAAAATATTTATTTTCCCCGGTGGTCAATATTTGTGACCCCGGGGGCGTTTTTTTATATGAAAGACCTGCCGCCCTGAGCGGCTGAGAAAACAGCTTGGGAGGCGTACCGGATGAAACGCATAGACTGGAACGCATGGAAAAAGAGCAAGTGGTTCTGGCCGGCCTTGGGAGGCGTACTGCTGGCGGGAATTCTGATCGTGTTTTTCCTGGCCCGGCCGGTGAGCATCACCCCTACAGCGGCGGACTCCTCGGGCCTGGTGGAACCTACCAGCACCTTCCGGATCACAGGACCGCTGGGAATGAATGAGGAAAACCTGCGCAAAACCATCTCGGTGCAGCCGGCTTTTGCCTATCAGGTAAGCCGGGCCGAAGAAGGCGGCTTTCTGCTGACTCCCCTGCATCCCCTGGAGGCCGGTGTTACCTATACCCTCAAGGCGGGGAGCCGTTCCTTTACCTTCCAGGTGAGCAACAAGCTGGTGGTGACTTCGGTCTTCCCGGTGGACGGCGGGGTCAAAGTGCCGGTCCGGTCGGGAATCGAATTCCAGTTCAACAGCCGCAGCTTGTCTCTGGCAGATTTTCAGAAGGCCCTTACCATCACCCCTGAGGTGACCGGAAGCGTCAACGCAGGCGATGGCCGTTTCGTTTTCTATCCGGACGGGCAGCTGGATTATGAGACCACCTACACCGTCACCCTGGCGCCTCCGCTGAAGACGCCGGGAGGAGCTGCCCTGGCGGAAGCCTATACCTTTTCTTTTACCACGCAAAGCGTTCTGGATGAAAAGGCCGGGTATATGTTCCGGGTGGGGGAAAGCGCTTCGTACAATTCCCTTACCAGCGAAGCGCCTCTGATTTCCCTTACCATGGATAAGACCTTTGCCGACAGCGACGTTTCGGTGAAACTGTACCGGTTCCCGGATATGGAGAGCTACAGGGAGCAGCTGTCCGGTGTGGCCTCCGGGTCTTATTATGACCAGAACAATTCTCTTTATATCGACACCAGCGGCCTGGAGGAGTACGCTACCTTTGAAGCGACGCCCTTCCCGGCGATCCAGGAAGACGGGACGGAGGGCGGAAAATCCTCCTACCGCAGCGGCTGGCTCCTTCAGTTCCCCGAACCGCTGCCCGAAGGCTGGTATGCCGCTGAATTTACCGTTACCGGTGAGGCCCCGGAGCTTTCTCCCCGGCCCCTCACCCTGACCCGGCAGCTCTACCTCCAGGTAAGCGACCTGTCGGTTTTCCACATGATGTCGGGGCCCAACCTGCTGCTGTGGGTCAACGACGCCGCCACGGGCCAGCCGGTACCCGGCGCCACCATGGAGGTCACCGGTTCCTATTCCGCCCAGGCAACCACCGGCGAAAACGGCGTCGCGGTCATTGACACCGGTGTCCTGACCCGGGAGGAAAATGATTACAGCGGCCGGGACGGCGGCATCTTTACCATCACCGCCGGCGACCGCACCTTTACCGACGTGGGCTGGTTCTATGATTATGAGTCCGCCGCCGACCGGCAGGCCCGGGAATATCTGGCCTATCTCTTTACCGACCGGCCTATTTACCATTCCACAGATACCATTAAGGTGTGGGGCATGGTGCGTCCCCGGAATCCCGGGACGGCCATTCCTGAAAACCTGACGCTGGACTTTGCCCAGGGCGCTGTGACCTGTCCGGTAGAGCCGGAAGAAAACGGCCTGTTTATGGCGGAACTCCCTCTGGAGGCTTTGTCCGGGGATGCCTATACCCGCCTGCAGCTTCTGGCTGACGGCGAGATAGAGCTGTACAGCCTGTACCTGGAGGTGTATGACTACGTCAAGCCGGTCTACACCGCCGATGCTGCGCCGGAAAAGCCGGTTTACCTGCTCAACACCCCTTCGGCGGACCCTGCCATCCAGGTGGAAGCCACCTTCTTTGACGGAACGCCGGCCTCGGACTTTTCCATCAACGCAGACAGCTGGAACGATCTGGTTTCCTTCCCGGGCGGTTCCGTGGGCCTGCTTACCGACGAGGACGGACTGCTGCGCATCCCCATGCGCATTGGTGAAGGGGACAGCACCAATACCTGGTTCCCCCAGAGCTATTCCTATACCATCTCCAACGGCGACGCCCAGGAGGAAAATTTCTATCTCTACGGCAATATCAACGTCATCCATCGGGATGTGATGCTTCGTGGCCGCTGGGTCCCCGGCGAAACGGGAAACTCCGTGGAAGTGACCACCCATCAGGTGGATATTTCCCGCATCACCGACAGCAGCCAGCTGTGGGATACGGAAAACATCCAGGGTGCGGCCCTTTCCAGACCGGTGACTGCCCAGCTTCACCGCCAGTACTACACCAAGGAAAAAACCGGTACCCGGTATGACTTTGTCACCCGCACCTCGGTGGAGACCTTCCGGTACACCCGCCATGATGACGTGGAAAAGACCTGGGAGTTCAGTACCCAGAATGGAAGCTATACCCTCACCGGGCTCCCCCGGAACGATGCTGAAAGCAGCTATTACCTGACCCTGTCCACCACCGACTCCACCGGCAAGCTGGTGGAATACGATATATGGCTGGGAGCTCCTTACCAGGCGGGCGGATCCTCTCAGGACGGCCACCTGTATGTGCTGGACAAGGACGCGGAGGCTGCCCCCGCGGATGCATACGAAAGTGCTTCCGGTATTTCCTATGATTCCTTTACCGCCCGCTCCCGGTTCGGGGACGGGGAGGATGTCCGTTTCCAGCTGATGGATAACGACCAGAAAGTAGAGTCCCTAACCGGGCGGCTGCTGTATGTGGTGGTCCAGGATGACTTTTCCCATGTTACCGTCACGGATGCACCCCAGGCGGAGCTCCCCTTCAGCGAGGACCTGGTACCCAACTATACCATTACCGGCGCCTACTTTGACGGAAAGCACATCTTTGCCCTGGAAGACAGGCAGATGTCCTTTGACCCGTCGGCCCGGGAGCTGGATGTCCGGCTGGAGACGGATCAGGCTGCCTACGCCCCCGGCGGCGAGGTGACCCTTACCGCCACGGTGACCGAAAAAGCCACTGGAAAACCTGCTGCCGGAGCAGAACTGGCGGTTGCTGTGGTGGATGAGGCGGTTTTTGCCCTGCGGGAACAGGATTCCGATATTTTGCATCGCCTTTACCGCCCTGTCTATTACCCCACCATCCAGCGATATACCTCCTTCGTCCAGACCCGGTACAGCACCGCCGGTGAGAAGGGCGGCGGCGACGGCGGAGCCGAAACCCGCAAGGATTTTGCCGATACCGCTCAGTTCCTTACCGCCGCCACCGACAGTTCCGGTAAGGCCAGCTTTACCTTTACCCTGCCGGACAATATTACCACCTGGCGGTTCACCAGCCTGGCCCTCACGGATACCAACCAGGCGGGCAGTACCGTGGACCGGGTGGCAGCCACCAAGGAATTCTTTGTGGCGCCGGTAGTCAGCCAGGTTTTCCTGGAGGGCGACAGCATCACCGTGGGCCTGCGGGGCGCGGGCACCGGCGTGACTTCCCAGTCGGAAGCCCGGTACACCGTCACCCTGGAGGGAGACGGCGTCCAGGAGACCCTGGAGGCGTCCGGGGGCGTGCGGTCCTATCAGAGTGTCACCTTCCCCGGCGTGGCCAAGGGAGAATATACCCTTACCATCCATGGCCGGTGCGGTCAGGCTGAAGACACGGTGGAGCTCCCCCTGTCGGTAGTGGAGACCGGCCTGGAAACCACCCGGGTACAGACCTTTGACCTGTCTCAGGGCATTCAGGTGGATCCTCTCCGCTGGCCGGTGACCATTGCGATTTATGACCAGAGCCTGCAAACCTACAGTGAGGTGCTGCGCAGCGTGGAAAGCAGCTGCGGTACCGCCCGGGCCGACCACCGTCTGGCCAGGCTCTTTGTAGCCCGGCAGCTCCAGACCCAGGGCTCGGATCTGTATGACGCCGCAGCTCTGGAAGAAGAGATGGCGGACCTGAAAACCGACAGTCCCATCCCCCTGTTCCCCTATGGGGAGCCGGATCTGGAACTGACCATCAAGGCCGCCCTGACATCTCCCGATATTGTGCCGGAATATGTGGCAGGCGGGATCCTGCCCGAAAACATGGCAGAATCCGGGGGCCGCAGGTTCGCAGGCTATCTGGCACAGGCGATCAATGACAATGCGGATATCGCCGCCATTACGGCACTGCTGGAAAACCCCGAGGGGCTGGATTTTGTGGACCAGATGTATCTGGCCACCGCCTTGTCCGAAGCGGGAGAAACCGAAGCCGCCGCCCGGTGGTATGACCAGCTGGCTGCCCCCAAGACCACCCCGCTGGAAGGGGTTTCGGGAGCCCAGGCGCTGTACATTCCGGCGCAGGGGGAACTTTCCCAGGGGGACTGCACAGCGGCGGCGTCCCTGCTGGCTACTTCCTGTGGCCACAAGGACGCAGATGCCCTGGTGCTGTGGCTGGCCAGGAAGGATACTCCTTATGAACCCTATACCATGGAACAGCTTTTCTATCTGGTGCGCCGCCAGCCCAAGGAAGATCCCAAGCCTGTTTTTGTCCATGAAAACGGCGATAAAGCCCTGGTAGGAGCCAATGAGCTGGACGAGGACGCCAAGGCCCAGTTCAGCTACGTCCGGGACGGCCAGCGGATCACCCGTGTTCTGGATCACACGGTCCAGCGGATCACCTTTACCCGGAAGCAGCTGGCAGAAGCGGATTTCCAGGTGCCCGTGGGCCAGGTGTGGGCGGATGTTTATTATACCGGCAGCGCCCGGGAGGGCCTTGACCCGGATCATAAGCGGATCCCCATCACCAAAACCATCCAGCCGGTGGGCTCGGATGAAATCACCCTGGGCGGCCTGGTCAAGATCACCCTGACGCCAGACCTGTCCGCCTTCGACCCTGATGTGGGCGACAACCACCTGATCATTGACGACTATATTCCCACCGGCATGCGCTTTGAGCGTTACGGAGCGGAAAATGACCCCCATGCCCGGGGCTGGAGCCTTATTTCACGGCAGGGTCAAAGGGTGCAGTTCTCGGTATGGAACTGGGAAGAGGAGTACCATCCCACTCCTATCGTCTATTACGCCCGGTGTGCCGCGCCCGGCGAGTATGTGGTGGAAAGCGCCTATGTGTCCAGCGCCGTGGGCAGCACCTGGGGTGCTTCGGACCGGGATACGGTGACTATTTCATGAAAAAATTTTTCATTCTGATGCTGATGATCGGTTCTTTGCTTCTGGGAGGCGGCTGCGGTGCCGCCTCCCAGGGCGCGTTTTCATCCCAATCCCCGACAGCACCCTCCGGGGAAAGTCCGGAAGCGGAGAACCCGCCTGGCCCTTCCCGGGAGGATGCAGACCCATCTTACCCGCTGCTGCGCTGCCTCTACTACGACGGGCAGGTGGAAAAAGGGATCGCTGATCCCTGCCGGTACGAGATTTCCGGCAGGTTGGCCGCCGGGATGGTCCCTCACCACCTTCTGGCCTCGGACATGATCGCCGGCTTTTTTGAGCTGGCTGCCCGGCAGGAGGAACCGGTGGACCGGGTCCTGATCGTTTCGCCCTCCCATTTCCCCGAAAACTGTACCGGCGATCTGATCACCGCCCGGGCGGGATGGGAAACCCCTTATGGAAAGGTGGCTCCCGACGAGGAAATGATCCGGGCCATTCTGGAAGACCCCGCTGCGGCCGCGGTGAAGGAGCCTGAGGCGCTGGAAGCGGACCACGGCGGCGCGGGGCTGATCCCCTTTATCAAGTACTACCTTCCCAATGCCCGGGTCACGGTCTGCCTGCTGGCCAATACCCTGTCCACCCGGCAGCTGGAAGCCTTCCAGGCGGTGGTGCTGGAACAGATGGAAAAGGAACGGATCCTGGTGGTGGCGTCGGCGGACTGCTCCCACTATCTGACGCCGGAAGAGGCTGCCCTTCGGGATGCCGAAACAGCCCAGGCCATTGAGACCATGGATTTCCCCCGGATTTTTTCCTTCGGGGACGGGAATGTAGATTCTCCTCAGTCGGTATCCACCTTTCTGCGGGCTGCTGAAGCCCTGGGTACGGAGCCGGTACAGCTGGACCACGCTTCTTCGCCCGACAAACTGCCTCATGCTCCCTCCAATCCCATTTATCAGGATGGGATCACCACCTACTACGTCTATGCTGCGTTGCTGCCGGAGACTGACTCTCCACCAGAGGAAGGGCTCCCGGCTCCAATATCTTGAAAAGGTTTTTCTCAGGAGGTAATCTGTTATGAATCATTTGCTGCACCATCCCGGACCGGGATTCAAGCGGGCGCTGTGCCTGTGCCTGGCCGCTCTTTTTACTGCCCTGACCCTTGCGGGCTGCGCCGGGGAACCGGATTCACAGCCGCCAGTTTCCTCCCAGGGATCCGCCCCGGAGGAGAGCCGGGAAGAGTCCTCTTCCCAGGATGTTTCTGCAAGTGCGTCCCAGACTGCTCCCGGCACCATCCCCACCCTGGATCCTGCTGTGGTGACCCTGTATATGTGCCGAACCGTGGTGACCTATTCCGGGGATGAGGAAATACAGGATACCCTTTATCTGCCGGTGGAACGGGAGATCCCACCGGAGGGGCTGACACCGGAAGTTTTCAGCGGGATGCTGTTCCAGGCCGCGCTCCTTGCTTTGCCGGAGGATTCTGTCACCGATGTGACCGTGGAAGGAGAGACGGCCCTGGTGACGCTGCGGGAGCTGCCGGATCCCGAATCTCTGGATACCACTCTGCTGGACACCGTGGCTATGACCCTGCTGCAAAACTGCCCGGTAAAAGGGGTGTCCTTCCAGGACCAGCAGGGGAATGTCCCCAGCTTCCAGACGGCACAGGAGGACCCCACCCGGTACACTCCGCCCACCCTGGCGGTGCCGGAGCAGAGCCGGGAGGAGCTGGCCGCCCTGCGGCAAAGCGTTTCCTATGAAGATGCCATGGAAAAGACCCGGCGTCAGGAGGAAGCTTTCATCCGTCAGCTGGAGGCCAACGGAGAAACCTACGTCCAGGGGGTTCCTCTGGATGCCTGGAACATCCGGAGAGATGAGACTGCCAAGGAAATCGCCGATTTTATTGAGGACGTCACCCTCTTCAATATTCCCAGCGAAAATTTTGAAACCATCCAGAACGCTCCCGCGGATTTTATCCTCATGGCGTCCATTCTGAATTCCCCCGCTGTTTATGGCCAGGGAGAAGATACCGAAAATGCCCCTGTTTATCCGGAGCTTTTGCCAGTTATGGAGATAGCCATGGACTATGAGTGCTTCCTGCAGGAGCATGTGGAGGCCACAGCCCGGCGGATCTTTGGGGACGACGTGCCCTTTGCCCATACCGGCCGGGGGATCAGCCCCTGGAAGTATCATGAATACGCCGGGGTGTACACCCCGCCTCATATGGGCTGGGGCGCAGAAAAAAGCTATCTGCTGGAGTACAGCCAGGACGGGGATATCATTACCGCCACCGTAGCCTACAGCAGCCAGTTTACCGGACTGGGCGAACCGGATCCGGAGGCGGCCGCCATGACGGAGGAGGAGTGGGTCACCACCCGGGAACCCCGTTGCCAGTTTACCCTGCGGCGGCGGCCGGATGGACGCCTCATCCTGACCGGATACCGGGCGCTATAAGTCTTTGTATGGTCAAATGAATATTTGAGCATAAAACTGTATCTGAAATTCTGGAGAGGCAGATGGACGACGAAAAAAATTTTTGCTGTTTTGGTTCTTTTATGCGCGGCAGCGCTGATCACCGCAGGCTGTTCTTCCAAGGAAGAAAAAAGGCTTTGACGGATGAAGAGATTCTGGAAAACATTTCCCCCTATCTTACTTCAGCGGTGTTCCAGGACCCGGCGGTCTATCCGTCTTTCGGAGATTTCCTCAGCGCCAATCTGGGAATGAGCGAGGATGACGTATCCGCAGCGGTGCTGTATATGGGAGCCCCCAACCAGAATACCACCTTCTTCCTGATGATTACCCCCACAGCGGAGGCCGATACCGACGCCATTCTGGAAAAGGTGGAGAGCAAAATGGAATCCCAGGTGCAGACGGCGGAAATGGGCTATATGACCGGATACCAGGAATATGCCATTATCCAGGCCCAGGGCCGGATCTTTGCCATCATGCACGAGGATGCCGACCAGTTTGCAGAGATGAAAGCTTATCTGGAAGGCCTGGAAAGCTGATGCTCAGGATATGGCAGGCATAGAAAAGAATGCCGGGAGGACCAGACAAAATCAAAGGACTGAAATTTCAAATGGGTATGCTCCCGGACAGCCGGCGCCAATGCAAGGGCGCCGGCTGCTTTTTATGGAGTGAGAAAACCGCCAGTTCCGCCGATCGTGATGCTCTGTAAAAAATTGGCTTCAAGTATGAAACAAAGCAAGGTGCTAACAGTAAATTACCAGCAGAGGAAAAATTCGTTGGAGCAGAGGTTGCCTGTTTACGGGCTGGGCAGGTGATTCGGGGAAAATAAAATTCAATGTGCCTTGAGGGACGCGCCCATGACAGGGCATCATGGGCCCAGACCAAACCACTGGTCTGGCAGGTCTGCTATGATGGCTGCTTAAAGAGTTACTGGTTCTGCCAGAGATCCTTTAGGCAATAGAAACGCTCCGGCTTACGCATTTTACGCATAAACCAGAGCGTTTTTTCAAAATATCTCCATCCCCGGGGGATAGCCGTCCATCCGGACATGGTTTGGCGCTTCCATACACCGGCCGCAGCAAGGCAGGCTGTGAAGGATGCCGCCTGCTCCACAAGCTTCAGGGATTTTCCTCACCGGGAGCCTGGGCAGCACGGTATTCCCGCGCGCTGCATCCGGTGTATTTAAGAAAGCAGACAGAAAAATATTTATAGCTGCTGAACCCCACCCGGGAGGCGATCTCATAGGTCTTCAGGCCTGTGCTGCTCAAAAGAAGCTTGGCCTGCTCCACCCGATAGAGATTCAGCCAGTCTCCCAGCTTGCAGCCGGTTTGTTCCCGGAACAGCCGCCCCAGGTAATTGGGGGAAATAAACACCGCATGGGCAATATCCTGAATGGTGATATCCTCCGGATAATGGGCCCGGATGTACTCCTGGGCCTTGGCCACGATGGCGGAGCAGCCTTTGGCGGAAGGTCTGGGGGAGCCGTTGGCCATTTGGGAGAGACGCTGAGACATCCAGTGCTGCAGCTCCTGGCCTCCGGTCATGGAGCGCAGAAGGGTCAGGTCTGCGTCAAAGGATTCCCGCCAGGAGGCGCAGGCCGGCAGATGGGCCGTTACCGTGAGAAGCTTGCAGCAGCTGTCCCGCACCTGATCAAAATCGGCCCCGGCCTGACGGTAGCAGCGAAACATTTCGCCAAAAGCGGCCAGTCCCTGGTCCCACCGCCCATCCATAAAGAACTCCATCGACCGCTGTTCCCACAGGGTTCCTTCTTCCAGAAGCGCGGGGTCGGGGGGCGGAGGGGGAAGAAATACCGTCTCATCCTCCTGCCAGGCGGAAAGGGCCAGGGCCCGCAATGCTTGGACATAAGAGTCGGGGAGGTCCAGCGGGGTGCTTACGGGGATCCCGATCCCGGCGGTGGATTCCTGCCGCTGGAGGCGGAGCGCCTCCACCAGACGCCCGCAGAGGCTCCGGGCAGTTTCCTGGGACACAGCAGGAGTGGATCCCCCTGCCAGAACCAGGAAGGCATAGGGCTCGATTTCCGAGAAAAAGCAGCCGGGAAACTCTTCGGTCACCACCCCCATGGCCCGTGTTTTTTGCCAGAAATCCATGGAGAGTTCCTTGCCGGATTTGTAAGCGGTTACCTCCGTCTCCTGGAGGCGCAGGAGGGCGGGAGTGAGCCAGGGAGCGTCCAGAGGAATGCCCAGCTGGCGGGCTTTGGCCAGCGCCGCCTCCCGGCTGCCGGTCCGGCCGCCCACCAGGTCGTTGACAAAATGCATCTGAAGAATGGGAATGCTTTCATCCAGGAGGGTGGCTTTGGAGACGCTCTCCTGATAGCGGCTTCGCTCCCGAAGGATCTCTTCCTTTACCTTCAGCACCGATTCAATAATATTTTCTGCCCCCGCCGGCTTGAGCAGGTAATCCTTTACGCCGATTTTCAGTGCATCCTGAAGATATTGGGTCTCGTTATAGCCGGTAAGAAGAATGACCCGAAGCCCGGGCAGCACTTCCTTCAGATCCCGGGCCAGCTGGATCCCATCCCGTCCCGGCATCCGGATGTCGCTGAGGAGAATATCCGGCTGGGTCTGGATAGCCTTCCGGAAGGCCTCATCTCCGTCTGCCGCTTCGGCCACCAGCTGGATATCCCAGGTGCTCCAATCCATGTAATGACGCAGGCCTCCGCGGATCCCCGCCTCATCATCGGCAATCATCAGCTTGATCATTCCGTTCCTCCTTGCCTGACTTCCCGATGCGTTCCATCTTCCGCCGCTCCGGCCTGGGGAGAATCGCAGGAGAGCATATCGGATGCCGCTTCCCCGCCGTTCCCACTGGCGATACCCTCCGTCGTAAGACCGCTCATGGGCAGAACCGTGCCGGGCTCTGTTCCGCAGGAAGCTGCCGCCTTGTCTGGCGTCCGCTCCATACCCGGGTCATGTGTCTCCGTGAGGCTTCCTGGTCCTTCTCCCGGGGAAAGATCTGCGGGCCGGCTTGCCTCGTCCAAGGGGGTACCGTCTGCTTTTGCCGGCTCTTCCGGAGGCGGGATAAAGGGGAAGACAGCGGTCACCACCGTGCCGCCCTCCGGTCTGTTGGAGAAGCGCAATCCGTATTCCTGCCCAAAGGCCAGCCGGATACGGTCGTTGATGTTGCGGATGCCAAAGCCTCTGGTGGATTCCAGCGGCTGAGCCATCAGCTGCTCCAGCTCAGCCACATCCACGCCGCCTCCGTTGTCGGCAATGCGGTAAACCAGACGGTCTTCTTCCCGGAAGATATCCACCCGGATCCAGCCGTCCTCCCGTTGGCCGATGCCGTGGAGGATGGCATTTTCCACCAGGGGCTGAAGGACCAGCTTGACAGTGCGGCAGCCCTCCGTCCGGGGGTCCATCTCCAGGTCAAAGGCAAAAAAAGGCTCTCCCTGCTGCCGAAGCACCAGATAATACCGCAGATGCTCCACCTCATCCGCCACGGTGGTGAATTCTCCGGCAGGCATCAGAGCGCAGCGGAAAAAATGAGACAGGGAGCTGATGACCTCTCCGGTTTGCGGGGCATGCTCGTTTTTGGCAAGCCAGTAGGCCATATCCAGGGTATTATAAAGAAAGTGGGGGTTGATCTGGGCCTGAAGAGCCCGCAGCTCCGCTTCCTTTTTACGGATATCCGCTTTGTACACCTCATCCACCAGGGAGGAAATTTTGGCGGCCATACTGTTGAACTGGGAGGCCACCTGGGCGATTTCGTCCTGGCCCTGCACCCGAATGCGCACCGAAAAATTTTCATCCTCCATGGATTTCATTTTTTCCACTACCTCCCGCAGGGGGCCGGTGGCCCGCCGGGAAAGGCTGTATGCCAGAAAGACGCATAAAAACAGGCAGAAGAAGGTAAGGGTGGTGAGCAGGGCCGTGCTGGCGGCAATCTGCTGGTTGACCGACCGGGGGAGGGAAACGCCGCAGAGGAGCCACCCGTTGGAAGACAGAAGGTAAGGTGCGGCGTAATACTCCCGGCCGTTATGGCGGAAGGGAAGAGCAGAGCCGTGGCGGTCGGCCAGTTCCTGAAAGGACCGGGCAGGAAGGAGCGTCTCTTCCTCCGGGGAAGCGGAGGAATACCGAACCGTTCCGGTTTCATCCAAAAGAAAGAAAACAGTATCTTCCAGTCCTTCCCCCTGAAAGAACCGGCTGAGGATCTGGGTGTCCAGGTATACTTTTACATACCCAAGCTGCCGGGTGGGATGCCAGGGGTCCCGCAGCAGGCGGCAGAGATAGAGGTAGTCCCGGGTCCCTGCCTGGCTGTCCACATCCCAGAAGGCCCGGCCATGAAGTGCCAGAGCCCGGTCCATATCCTGAGAAGTGATATGCATGGGCAGCGGCCCGTTGGAGATGGAAACACTGTTGAGACCGATGATCTGGATGGAGGCAATAAAATCGCTGTCGTTGCCCACATACCGGAGAATGTTGTAGACCCGGGAAGGCTGTTCAGTACGGCTGAAGGCCAGAAGCTCTTCCTTGGGCACGGACAGAAAGGTGATGATATCCGTGCTGCCAATGACAAAATAGGAAGCCTGGTCCAGTTCGTTAAGCGCCTGATCCATGGTCTCTCCCACTTTTTTCATGGTCAGGGCGGCATAGTCCTGGTAGTTCTGCCGCGCGGAACGGATGGAGGTGCGGATCATAAAAAGCGAATACAGGCTTACCGGAATCAGAATCAGGATGACGGTGAGAAAAAAGATTTTTTGCTGAAAGCTGTGCCGGGGCCCCATGGTTCCGCCTCCCTGAATCGTAAAAAATACAAAAAACGACAGAAAAATTATAACACGGGCAAAGGAAAAAAGAAATGTTGATTTTCAGGATAAAAAAGGCAGGCAGGGCCTTTTGCCCCGCACAAAAATATGATACAGTGGAAAAAACGGATCCGGAGGGGGCGCCTTTCGGAAGGAAGGAGAGTCATCATGCCTTTCAGTGTGGGAATCAGCGGCGCGATCATTGTTTCGGGCCATAACGGTTATCGGCCCTTTGTGGGCTCCCTGGGAGTGGAGGACGGAAAAATCGCCTGGGTAGGGGAGCGTCCCCTTACCGGAGAGGACGCGGCCCTGGTGGTGGACGCCCGGGGGAAAATTTTGATGCCCGGCCTGGTCAACGGCCACTGCCACGGAGACATGACTCTGGCCAAGGGCCTGGGGGACGGCATGACCCTTCCGGAGCAGGGAGAAGCCTTTGCGGATACCAACTGGTTTTATTCCCGCATCACCGACCAGGACCGGTACTGGTCCCGACAGCTTACCTATGTGGAGGCACTGCTGTCCGGAACCACCTTCCTGCTGGAAAACATGTACTGGTCGCTGGGAAAAAGGTCTGTGGAGGCCATGACCCAGGTGGGAATCCGGGGCGGTCTGGTGGAGGATATCCACGTGGATTTTGCCCGCCCGGATGTGCTGGTAAAGCGGGAAATGCTGGAAGGATTTTGCCGGGACTGCGCCGGGGCCGACCTGGTTCCGGTGGTGGCGGGGCCTTCAGAGGAAGGCTACGACGCCTGGCGTGTGGAGCAATGGATGGAACTGACCCGGGGGCTGCCCTGCCTGCGCACCTGCCATCTGGCGGAGAATACCTTCCGCCGGGAGCTGATCCGGAAGCGGTACAACACCACATCGGTGGCGTGGCTGGAGGACCGGGGGGCGCTGGATGACAGGCTCATTGGTTCCCATGTGGTCCAGGTGACCGGAGAGGATATTGAGAGGATGGCCCGGCGGGGCGTGCGGGTGGTAAACACCCCCTTATGTGAGATGAAGATCCGGGACGGCGCGGCGCCCATCGCCGCTATGGTGGAAGCGGGGATCCCGGTAGGCCTGGGCACCGACGGCGCCCTGTGGAACAATTCCAACGATATTTTCCGGGAAATGAAGGGAATGATGCTCCTGAGCACCCTTACCTCGGGGATCCGCAGCCTGTCGGTACAGCAGGTGCTGGACATGGCCACCGTGGGGGGAGCAGCGGTCTTCGGCCGGGAAAAACGGTCCGGGACGCTGGAACCGGGAAAGGACGCGGACTTTATTCTGGTGGATGCCACGGCGCCTCATATGCGGCCCCTGCGGTGGGAAGAGGCGGAAAATGTTACTTCCCAACTGGTTTTCTGCGCCACCGGCCGGGACGTCACCGATGTATTTGTGGGAGGGCAGCGGCTGGTGGAAGAGCGCCATGTCATGACGGTGAACGTGGAAGAAATCGCCTGCCGGGTGGAAGAAGCCTCCCGGCGCATCGCCCGGGAAGCAGGCCTTCCGGGAAAGAATGATTAAAATTTGGGATATTTTTTTGTTGAAAAAATCCTGTTTTGGGTGAACAATGGATCCTCAGCGTCATTCTGACGGAATTTGATAAAAAATCAGATATTGGCATTTAAATTGTGTGTTTTCACGGGGACGGCCTTTGGGTACAATGAAAGTACTTTGAAGGCCGCCCCCTGCGGTGCGGCCTGTTGTGTTTGAGAGAAGAAGGAGGAAAAACACGGTGAAAAAGATCCTGTCCCTGATGCTGGCACTGGTGATGCTGCTTGGCATGACCGCCTGCCAGTCCGATGCCCCGGCATCCGGCGACTCTTCCGTTTCCGGTGAAGCGGCTGCTCCCGCCGGCGAGGAGAAGCCCGAGCTGCAGCTGTGGGCGCTGCCCCTGGGCCCTGCCGAAACCTACGGCCCTGCCATCCAGAAGGTCCTGGACAAGTACAATTCTGAGGACCACAGCGCCACCGTCAAGCTGGAAGTGCTGAGCTGGAGCGGCTTTATTGAGCAGTTCCAGACCGCCATCGCAGCCGGTACTCCCCCGGATATCACCTTTGCCACCTATTATGACGTGGCCAAATATGTGGCTGCGGATGAGGCCATTGACCTGACCGATATCGTCACCAAATGGCAGGAAGAAAACAACCCCATCCTGGAGGACTTCCTCCCCGGCACCCTGGACCTGGGCAAGTTTGGCGACAGCTACTACGCCCTGCCCTTCAGCACCGAGGGCAAGACCATCTACTACCGGGCCAGCATCCTGGAGGATGAGCTGGGCTTCACCGATCTGGACAAAGAGGTCACCTGGGACAAGCTGCTGGAGATCTGCGCCGCCGTCAAGGAAAAGTACGGCGAGGAGGGCATGTACGCCCTGGGCTTCTTCACCCTGGACATGGGCAGCACCAACGCCATGCTGAACCTGCTGGTCTCCAACGGCGCCAGCTGGGTGAAAGCGGACGGCAGCGGCCCCGCCTACGACGACCCCAAGGTACTGGAGGTCATGGAGTTTGTTGGCAAGCTGTACGAAAACGGCTACTTCCCCGACGGAATGGTGTCCTACAACCAGTACGATCTGGAGAAGCTGTATGACTCCGGCAAGCTGGCCATGGTCTGGAAGAGCAACTTCTCCCATGCCAAGGCCAACGAGGAAATCTACAACGATACCAAGCTGATGGGCCCCATCGTAGGACCCAGTGCCGACGCTCCCCGGGGCAATATGTGGATGAACGGTGCCATGGGCTTCAAGAATGCCGGCCATGAAGAAGAGGTCAAGGAATTCCTGGCCTGGCTCATTGACGGAAACTCCCTGCCCATCCTCACCGAGGGCGGCGCCAGCATGATCCCCCTGAACAAGAGCTACTACGAAGATGAGTTCTACAAGACCGACTGGATGCAGAGCCAGTACGCCAAGTACAAGGACTACTATGTGGACCTGTCCTGGCCTGCCGCCGCGCCTCCTGTGGCCACCGGCCCCATCTTCAATCAGAACCTGCTGGGCATGCCTCTGGAGGCCCTGCTGATGGGCTCCACCGACTATGCCGGCGATCTGGCCAAGGCCCAGGAGGCCATGGCCGAGGTCTTCAAGGAATACGAATAAACTCCCCGGCGGAGGGAAAAGCCAAGGCTGCTCTCTTCCGCGTCCGGCCGGACTTTCCGGGAGCTTTCCTTACAGGCAGATGCGCATCGGGCAGCTTTCCCGGTGCGCATCTGCGCCATTTTGAACCTTTGAATGCCCCAAGGAGGCGCCGCCAATGAAAAAAAACCTGACACGCCGGCCGGGCGGAGGCAACGGCCTGGGATACGCCCTGCTGGCGCCGGCTACCGTGCTGCTGCTGGTGATGAGCGTTTATCCCCTGCTCAACGGCTTCTGGCTGAGCATGACCAACCGCCATCTTCTCAAGCCCAAGCAGAATGACTTTGTTTTTCTGGACAATTATATCACCCTTTTTCAGGACAAGGAGTTTTTTGGAACCCTGGCATTCACCTTCGCCTACACCTTCTGCGTGGTGGCCATTTCCTATGTGGCAGGGCTGGCTCTGGCCTTGGCCCTGAACCGCAACGTCCCCGGCAGAGGCTTTTTCCGGGCGGTTTTCCTCATTCCCTGGGTCATCCCACCGGTGGTGGCCATTATCAACTGGTCCTACATCCTCAACGATCAGTTCGGCATCATCAATATTATCCTTCAGAGCCTGGGACTCATTGACAAGCCGATCCTTTTTCTGGGGGATTACGCGCTGATCCGCCCCACGGTGGTGTTGGTTTCCGCCTGGAAGCAGATGCCCTTTATGATGATTACCCTGTTGGCGGGCCTCCAGAGCGTGCCCCGGGAGCTGTATGAAGCCGCCCAGATCGACGGCTCCGGCTTCTGGCATACCCTGTTCCATGTCACCCTGCCCATGCTGCGGCCTGTCACCTTTATCAGCACCCTGCTGTCCTTTGTGTGGACCTTCAATTCCTTTGAGAACATCTGGCTGCTTACCTCGGGAGGCCCCAACGGCTATACCTTCACCCTCCCCATCCTTTCCTACTACACTGCCTTCTTCCGCCAGAAGATCTCCTACGCATCCACCATCGCCAGCACCATGGTGGTGGTCATGATGATCCTGAGCGTTATTTATTTCCGGATCCAGTTCCGGGGCGAGCGGGAGCCCCGGCTCCGCAAAGGGAGGCTGAAAACAGATGAATGATTCCAGACGTGTCCGCCGCCAGAACCTGATGCTCTTTTTTATCCTGCTCATAGTGGCCTTTCTGTACAGCCTGCCCACCCTGGCCATGATCGGCACTGCCTTCAAGGGACCGGCCCAGGCGCTGAGCAACAACGCGCTGTTCCCCCTGCATCCCGAACTGACCTCCTTCCGGACGGTACTGGAATCCGACTTCCTTACCGCTGCCGCAAACAGCATGAAGGTCTGCCTCTGTGTCACGGTGCTTTGCGTGGTGCTGGCGGTGCTGGCGGGATACTCCCTGTCCCGGTTCCGGGGGAGGGTATTCTCCTTTTACCAAATGGCGCTGCTGGTGGTGCAGATGTTCCCCATGATGCTGCTGATGCTGCCGCTTTTCCTCATCTTCAAGGAACTGGGCCTGCTGGATACCCACTGGTCCATTATTCTCAGCTACACCTGCCTCAATCTGCCTTTTTCCATCTGGATGATTAAGGGCTTCTTTGACACCATCCCCTATGACATTGAGGAATCCGCGCTCATCGATGGCTGCGGCCGGTTCCAGACCCTGGTGCGCATTGTGCTGCCGGTCTCTCTGCCCGGCGTGGCCACGGTGGCCATTTTCACTTTCCTCAATGCCTGGAACGAATTTACCTATGCCAACACCTTTATCCGCAGCAAGGAACTGCTGACCCTGACGGTTCATCTGCAGCATTACGTTTCCGCCAATCAAAGTTCCTGGGCGGAGATGATGGCAGCCTCCACTCTGGGCATCATCCCCTCCATGGTCTTCCTGCTCTGTGCCCAGAAATACCTGGTGCAGGGTATGACCGCCGGCTCCGTCAAGGGTTGAGAATCAAAAATACTGTTAAGGAGTGTATAACCATGCTGGATCTTTTGCTGACGGGCGGTTCCGTCATCACCATGGACCCCAAGCGCCGGATCATCGAAGACGGCGCGGTGGGAATCGAGGGCAACCGTATCGTCTTTGTGGGTACAGCCCAGGAAGCCCGGGGCTTTTCCGCCAAAAAGACGGTGGACTGCAAGCATCACGCCATTATGCCCGGCTTTATCGATACCCATTCCCATGGCGGCCACGGCCTGATCCGGGCAAGCCTTTTGGGAAACACCAGCGACTGGATGGCCGCCATCACCCATGTCTACAACCATTATGCCTATGACGAATACTGGTATTATGAGGGCCGCATCAGCGCTCTGGATAAACTCCGCTCCGGCGTTACCACGGCTGTTTGCTTTATCGGCGCCCAGACCCGGTGCGATGATTCCATCTTTGCTGTGAACCATGCCAAAGGCTATAACGAGATCGGCGTGCGGGAAGTGGTCTGCACCGGCCCCTGCCACCCTCCGTATCCCCATAAATTCAGCCGGTGGGTCAACGGTAAGCGGATCATTCAGGAAGTTACCTATGACCAGATGATCGACGCCATGGCGGATGCCATCCGTCAGCTCAACCATGCCAACAATGACCGCACCCGGGCTTTTGTGGCTCCTTATGGTCTGCTGCCTTCGGTGAGCCCTTCGTTTCCCACCCCTTCCGACAAGCTTCCTCTGGAGCTGAGCGAGACGGATCAGCACCACCTGGACCAGCTGTGGCGGGTGGCCGATGAATATGATACCCGCATCCATACCGAGTGCTATGGCGGGTCCATCCACACCATGATCAAGGCGAAAAATCCCCTGCTGGGTCCCCGGGTGCATCTGGAGCACTGTTCCGGCTGCTCCTTTGCAGAGCAGATGATCCTCAAGGAAACCGGTACCGGCGTGGGAATCACCTTCCAGTCTACCACCCCGGTCATCCCCATGATGCACATGGGGATCAAAATGGCCATCGGCAGCGACGGTCCCAAGCTTTTGGGCAACGCCGATATGTTCCAGTGCATGAGAATGACCAAGATCCGCCACCAGGACGACTCCATTTTCTCGGGCAACGATATGTGGAACCTGCCTCCGGCCAAGCTGCTGGAGATGACCACCATCGACGCGGCCCAGATTATCGGCTGGGACGACGACCTGGGCTCCCTGGAGGTGGGGAAAAAGGCGGACGTCATCACCGTCAACCTCCTCAATTCCCGCATGACCCCCCGGTTCAATATCGTGGACACCATTGTGATGTTGGGCGCAGGCGGGGATGTGGACAATGTTTTTGTGGACGGACGCCAGCTGCTGGAGAATGGCAAGGTTGTTACCGTCAATGAGGAAAAAGTGCTGATGGAAGGCCATGAGGAGGCCCGGGCCACCCTGGAGCGGGCAGGACTGACAGAATTTATGAACGCTGAGCCGGGCTGGGGCCAGGTGCGGCGGTATCCTTCCAAAGCCCGGTTCGATCTGGAATGGCAGCGGGAAGACGGCGGGTATTACTGATGGCAGGGAAACCGTTCCCCAACCGAAGCCGCCTGGCAGCGTTGGCCAAGGCCATGCCCAAAATCGATCTGCATTATCACCTGGAAGGCGGTGTGCGGCCCGAAACGCTGGCGTCCATTACCGGGAACCCGGATATTGGGGAGATCCGCAGGCAGCTGACCGTACCTGCCGGCTGCCGCAGCCTCAGCCAGTTTCTCAAACGCTTTGATTATGTGACGCCTCTTCTCCGCAGCCCCAGGGCGCTGTCCATGGCTGCTCAGGCAGCCATGGCGGAAGCCGCTGCCCAAAACCTTTGTTACCTGGAGGTTCGGTTTGCGCCTGCCTATCTGGCAACACCGGAAATGGACGTTCCGGGAGCCATTGCGGCGGTGCTGGACGGGTTGGACCAGGGAAGCCGGCGGTGGGGCATTCCTGCCGCCGCCATCCTGACGCTGGGGCTCACCACGCCGGTGGAGGAAAATGAGGCCATTCTGCGGGCCGCTTTGCCCTGGCTGGGGAGTGGTCTGGCAGCGGTGGACGTAGCCGGCCCGGAGGGCGAGATATCTTTGGCGGCACAGGCTTCGGCCCTGGCCCTGGCCCGGAAGCTGGGCTTTCCCCTTACCCTGCATGCCGGAGAGGCGGCGCCGGCCTCCGCCATTGCCCGGGCGGTGGAACTGGATGCCCGGCGGATTGGCCATGGGACCAGCCTCTGGCAGAACAAACCCCTGATGGAACGGCTGGCCCGGCAAAAAATCGGTCTGGAAATGTGCCCTACCAGCAACTTTCAGACCCGGGCCATCCGCAGCTGGGAGGAATATCATATCCGGGAATATTTTGATGCAGGCATTCCTGTGACCATCTGTACCGACGATCCCGCCATTTCGGGAATCACCCTGACGGGGGAATATCTGCTGGCAATGACGGAACTGGGCTTTACCCCGGAAGAAATGAAACAGATGGTGCTTTATGGGATACAAATGTCCTTTGCTTCCCGGACGATGAAGCAGAGTCTGCAAAATCGTGTGGAGCAGGCGTTTGCATGCCTGGAATTTTGATTTTCCAGGAGTGTGCAATGAAAACAGATTCCCGGATAAGCGGATCTGATTCAGGGATACAGCTGCGCGAGGCGGCTGCCCTCTGCAAAGCGAGATCCCTGAAAAGGCTTCCGGCATCCCGGAGAAAATTTGACGGGAAGGCAGAACCTTTCTGAAAAAATCATAAGCAGGCTGTACCCAGGCCCCAGTTTGATCGGGAGATGGGTACAGCCTGCTTTGTACGCTCTGGCACATTATGGGCCTGCGGCTATGCCAGAGATGGTAAAGAAATTTTAGATCAAAGGGGAGAAGAAATCAGGAAACAAATAGAAGTTTTACCATATGGGAAAAGCGTTCTTTCTGCGCAAATGTCCGTTTTACGGGGTGTGGGGCAGATGATGCAAGCGGCAAAATTTTTGATGCCCTCTCAGAGGCTTGCAGGGATACTGCTTTTATAAGGCTTATGCAAGCCTTTGTTTAGCCCGCGGTTTGACCGCATCCCTTGCCCCATATCTTGTAAACGGGTGCTTTCTCTTTTAATCAAATCTTCCTGTCCCTAACAATTCGATATTAGCAGCCTGCTTGGTCGGATACCAAAGCGAAAGTTTTTGCGGGATGTCTTCATAGATGCAGGCGAAGGTTTTCCAGTTCAACAAGGCAGGGGGCCGCGGACATCTGTCCGCGGCCCCCTGCCGCTTTCCATTTGGCGGGAAGGAAATTTATTCCTTGATTTCCCATTTGTCGCAGAGAGCATCCACCTGATCGGCAAATTTGGCAATATCTCCGTTGGCGCATTCCTCGTAGCGGTTGGAGATCCGGACCAGCCGCTGGACAGCGGCCACCAGACGTGCAAAAACGCCGCTGGGCTGCCGGGTCCGGGGTTTCTGCTGAGGCTGGCGCTTGACGCCCGGGTCCAGGCAGACGCCGGTGGCCAGGTCGTAGCAGGCCCCAAAGTAGGGAGCAGCGGTTTCCACCTGGTTCCGGGAGGCGATAAGGGCCGCAAAGGAGTCGCAGATCTCGCTTTCGCCATGGACCACAAAAACCTTGCGGGGCTTGGGAGAGAAAGAATCCAGCCACCGCAGCAAACCTGCCTGGTCGGCATGACCGCTGATGCCGGGCATCCGCACGATCCTGGCCCGGACGTTGATCTCTTCACCGAAAAGCTTTACCGAGCGGGCGCCCTCGATGAGGGAGCGTCCCAGGGTTCCCACAGCCTGGAAGCCCACAAAGACCACCGTACATTCCGGCCGCCACAGGTTATGCTTCAGATGGTGCTTGATCCGTCCGGCCTCGCACATGCCGCTGGCGGAAATGATGATTTTCCGCTGGTCGTCAAAGTTGATGGCTTTGGAGTCGTCACTGGTGACCGAAACCTTCAGTCCGGGAAAGCCGATGGGATTGATCCCCTGGCGCACCAGCTCCATGGCTTCGGGATCAAAGTATCCGTACATATTTTCACGGAAGATATTGGTAGCCTCATTGGCCAGCGGGCTGTCCACATAGACGGGGAAGTTGCCGTATCCCTTGACCATATCGTTGGCCTTGATGTGCCGCAGGAAATAGAGAAGCTCCTGGGTGCGGCCCACGGCAAAGGACGGGATGACTACATTGCCGCCCCGGTCAAAGGTTTCCTGGATCACCTGGGCAAAGGTGGCGGCATAATCAATGGCCGTTGCCTCATGGTTGCGGTCGCCGTAGGTGGATTCCATGACCACATAATCGGCTTCGGCAATGTATTGGGGGTCATTGATGAGAGGTTGATGGAGGTTGCCGATATCCCCGGAAAACACGATTTTCCGGGTGACGTCCCCCTCCGTGACCCATATCTCGATACTGGCAGAGCCCAGGAGATGCCCCACATCCACAAACCGGATGCGGATACCGGGGCAGAGGTCCACCTCCTGGCCGTAATCCCAGGGGTGGAACAGGGAAATGACGCCTTCTGCATCTTCCATGGTATAGAGAGGCTCCACCGCATCCCGGCCGGCCCGTTTGCCCTTGCGGTTTTTCCATTCTGCTTCAAATTCCTGGATGTGGGCGCTGTCACGGAGCATGATGGAGCACAGGTCGGCAGTGGCCCCGGTGGCGTGGATCTCGCCGGAAAAGCCCAGTTTATACAGCAGAGGGAGCCGGCCGGTATGGTCGATATGCGCGTGGGTCACCAGAACATAGTCGATTTCCCCCGGCGCAAAGGGGATTTCCTGGTTGTCGTACTCATCCGGTCCCTGCTGCATACCGCAGTCCACCAGGATTTTTTTCCCCGCCGCCTCCAGCATATGGCAGCTGCCGGTGACTTCGTGGTCGGCGCCCCAAAAGGATAACCGCATAACATTACCGCCTTTCCTGCGCCCCGCCGGGCGGGACGTTTGTGAGAATCCCGGGCATACCGGGTATAGGGTTATTTTAACGCATTTGACTGGCAAATTCAATGCCCGGCGCCCCTGGGTTGGCACAGTCCCAGGAATACTGGGTGCGCTGCCAGTACCTTGAAAGCACCGGCCCGCCACCCTGCCGGGCAACGGCGGTTCCGGCCTTTTGTCAAAAAAATACGGTCCCCCTTCGTGGACCGGCAAAGATTCTAATAAAACATCAAGGAAATTTTTGGCAGGACAGGCAGCCGACGCTCCAACGCATCCATAATGCCGGCGTACCGCAAGAACCAGGGAAATAATATTAGTCCCATACAGTCCCAGAATTTACAGGATGCGCCGCCCCTGAAAAAGACTCCTTTACTTTTATGTGGAATAAAACGCCTTTTGCAAGGAAAGACAATACTGTCAGGAAAACGTCAGGGGGGCGGTAACGGTGAATCAAAATCAAAAATGGAGGGCGGCCGTGGCGGCGGGGGCTGTTATGACGGCAGTGGTAGTGCTGTTCCTGGTGCTGCGGGGATGCGCGTCAGAACAAGGGCCGGAGTCCGGCAGCGATTCCGGAACCATCGGCTCTTCCAGTCTGGAGCTGCCCGATTTTTCCGAAATGCTGGCCAAAGCCCATGAAAAAAATGCTGATGCCGTGGCATGGCTCTATATCCCGGGAACGGATATCCATGAAGCGGTCTACCAGGCGGCGGACAACAAATATTACCTGCGGCGGGACGGCAACAAGCTGTATTCCTTTGCGGGAAGCCTTTTCCTGGATTACCGCAATACCTTGGCGCCTCTGTCCCAGAATACCATCATCTACGGCCACCATCTGGGCTCGCCTATGGGGCTGCGGGATGATCCCAACGGCGTCAAATTCGGGCAGCTGCTCCGGTTTGCCCAGGAGGAATTCGCCCGGGATACCCCCTATGTGTGGCTGACGGTAGGGGAGGAGACTTATGCCTTCCAGGTGTTTGCAGCAGCCTATTGCGAGGCCTACACCACCCCGGTGGAATACCATCATCCCAGCTTTTCCCCTCAGGAGTGGCAGACTCTCATCAGCGATCTGGAAGCCCGGAGCCTTTACCAGTATTCCGTTCAGGTGGGGGCTCAGGACAAGATCCTGATTCTCTCCACCTGCGTTTATAAATATGCCTCCTATTCCCAAAACCCCAACCAGCGGTTTATTGTGGCGGCAAAGCTGGTGGATGGAGGCGTGGGAGCGGCGGATCAGGCGGAGTTTACTGTCAACCCGGATCCCAAGCCGCCCCAGTTCTGACTGTGCCTCACAGCTGTCGGGCCATGGAAACATGGGGGACGCCCACTTCCATGAAAACATCCGAAACCGTGTGGTAGCCGCATGCCTCATAGAAGCCCTTTACCTGGTATTTGGCGTCCAGGCCAATACGGAGGATCCCCCGGCGGCGAAACTCCTCTTCCAGCCGGGTCAGGACACGGCGGCCCAGCCCCAGGCCCCGGAACTGCGGTAAAAAGCAGAACCGCTGCAGCCGCAGTTCCTTCTCTCCCGCCGGAATGAAGCGCACCGTTCCCGCCGGGCATCCGCCCCACAGCACCAGATAATGGAGACAGCCGGATCCCAGATGGTCCCACTTGTCCCGTTCCTCCTCCTGGGGCACCCCCTTTTCTTCCGAAAAAACAGCGGTGCGGATATGAAGACAGGCCATCAGCTGCTCCTGGGAAGAAACCTGCAAAATCTCCAGAGTTTCCATGAACCTTCCACCTTCCAAGACCTTTTGCGGCACCATGATAACACATTTACCTCCGCCGAACAAGCCCCGGAGAAAATCAGGCCGCCTTCCATAAAAATATTTTCTCTGACAGTCTTTTGGCAACAGGCAGAAAATGCGGAACCCCGGCAACCCCTGTGACTGCCGGCACAGCTTGGAGATGGAACAGGGTCAAGCTCCGGCTTGTCCATAGCAGTATTTTATTGACGGGGAGACAAGGAAGGAACGATACAAGCCCTGGTTTTTGCGGGGAAGGGCAACGGGCTGCTGTGCTGCGAACCTGGATACAAGAGAAACGGGCGGAAAGCGAAGAAGGCAGGACCGGAAAAGGGGGGCGGGCTGCGACATCTCCGGTTTGAACGGAGGAGCAATATGCAGTAGTGCTATGAACCACGCGGGCGAAGAGGAATGGCGGCGGAGACAGCGTACCGGGAAAGGCAGAGGGGGCTGCGGCACCTCCGGTTTGAACGGAGGAGCAATATGCAGCAGTGCTGCGAACCACGCAGGCAGAAGAGGAAGGACGCAAGGAGAGGGAAAACGTACCGGGAAAGGAGAAGGCAGCCCCCCAGCCCCGGTTTGCACAGAGGGGCAACGCCCAACTGTACGGTGGATCCCCATGGAAGAAAAGCGGCCGGAAGGGAAGGAAAGCTGCGTGGGGAAAAAGGGCAGGAAAAGACGCGGAAAGCAGAAGTTTTCCTTTGCAAGCGGGAGGAAAAGTGTTATACTGATAGCATCTATGGGAACCGGACGAAGCCCGGACCAGCATATCTTAGGAGGAACTCACGGATGGACAAAAAGACCTTTTATATCACCACGCCGATTTATTACCCCTCGGACAATCTGCACATCGGCCACAGCTACTGCACCGTGGCCACCGACACCATGGCCCGCTATAAGCGGATGCTGGGCTACGACGTGATGTTCCTTACCGGTACGGACGAGCATGGCCAGAAAATCGAGGAAAAAGCCAAGGCCGCCGGCGTTACCCCTCAGCAGTATGTTGACAAGGTGGTAGCCGGGATCCGGGAGCTTTGGAAGCTGATGAATATCAGCAATGACCGCTTCATCCGCACCACCGACGATTACCATGTGGAGTCGGTAAAGAAGATTTTCAAGGCCCTTTATGACAAGGGCGATATCTACAAGAGCACCTACAAGGGCAAATACTGCACCCCCTGTGAGTCCTTCTGGACCGAAAGCCAGCTTAAGGACGGCAAATGCCCCGACTGCGGCCGGGAAGTGGTGGAAGCGGAGGAGGAAGCCTATTTCTTCCGCCTTTCCAAGTATTCCGACCGGATCCTCCGCCTCTACGACGAGCATCCCGAATTCCTGACTCCTCAGTCCCGGGTCAACGAGATGAAGGCCTTCATCAACCAGGGCCTGGAGGACCTGTGCGTGTCCCGGACCAGCTTCAGCTGGGGCATTCCGGTGGAATTTGACCCCAAGCATGTGGTGTATGTGTGGGTGGACGCTCTTTCCAACTACATCACTGCTCTGGGCTACGGCAATGAGAAATACAACGACTATGACCGTTACTGGCCGGCGGATGTCCACTTTGTGGGCAAGGAGATCGTCCGGTTCCATGCCATCATCTGGCCCGCCATGCTTATGGCGCTGGATCTGCCCCTGCCCAAGCGGGTGTATGGCCACGGCTGGCTGCTGCTGGACGGCGGCAAGATGAGCAAATCCAAAGGCAACGTGGTGGATCCCGTTGTCCTCTGCCGGCGGTACGGCGTGGATGCCATCCGGTCCTTCCTCCTGCGGGAGTTCCCCTTCGGCTCCGACGGCAACTTTTCCAATGAGGCCCTGTGTATGAGGATCAATGCCGACTTGGCCAATGACCTGGGCAACCTGGTGTCCCGGACGGTGGCCATGGCGGAGAAATATTTCGGCGCGGCGCTGCCCGCCGCCCGGCAGTCCGGTCCGGAGGACAAGGAGCTGCTGGAGCTGGCCGCGGGACTGCGGGAACGCTATCAGGAGCAGATGGAAGCGTTTGCCTTCCAGAACGCTTTGATGGAGGTCTTTAAGGTGATCTCCCGGGCCAACAAATACATTGATGAAACTGCTCCCTGGGTCCTGGCCAAGGATCCGGCCAAAAAAGACCGGCTGGCCGCCGTGCTGTATAACCTTCTGGAATGCATCCGCCTGGCGGGCGTGCTGCTGGAGCCCTTTATGCCTGACACCAGCCGACGCATTCTGGACCAGATCGGCGCGACGGAGGAAGAACGCAGCTGGGAGAGCGCGGCAACCTTTGGCGGCTTGCGGGCGGAAGCGGCGGTGAAGAAGGGCGACGCCCTGTTCCCCCGTATTGACGTAGCCAAGGAACTGGCCGAACTGGAAGCGGAGGCGGCAGCCCGCAAGGCGGAGGCCCAGGCGCAGAAAGCGGCCTCTGAAGCCCCCAAGGCCATAGAGGTTCCGGAATTGGCCCCCCAGATCGTGGTGGATGATTTCTTCAAGAGCGACCTGCGGGTTTGCAAGGTAGTGGCCTGCGAAGCTGTGCCCAAGGCAAAGAAGCTGCTGCGGCTTCAGCTGGATGACGGCATGGGGGGACGTCAGATTGTCTCCAGCATCCATCCCTGGTACGAGCCGGAAGAACTGGTGGGACGGCACATCATCGTCATTGCCAACCTCAAGCCCGCCACCTTCTGCGGGGTGGAGAGCAACGGCATGCTGCTGGCGGGAGACGATGCCGACGGCAATTGCAAGGTGGTCTTTGTGAACGACCTGCCGGTGGGCACACGTCTGGGCTGAGCCGGCCAAAACAGAGAAACAAAGAGGACGGGCGGTACCGCCCGCCCTCTTTTGGGTAAAAGGCCTGATCAAACGGGGAAAGCCCAAAAGGAAAAGGGAAAGCAAAGCAGGCCGCGCGTTCCTGCGGCGCGTGGGGAGAGAGGTCCGGCATTCCGGTGCTTTGGAAAAGCGGGTGTCCGGGCCAATAGGGATACTTTGGGGCAAAAACGCCCTCATTGCATCCTGCCTGTGTTTTGCTCTGTGCCCCGGCGGATAAAATATTGACAACGGGAGAAAGGAAAAGCCATGGAAGGGATTTTTGATTCACACGCCCATTACGATAACGGTGCTTTTAACGGGGACCGGGAAGAGGTGCTGTCCCGAATCCACCAGTCGGGGGTATCCCGCATCATGAATATTGGTTCCGATCTGGAAAGCTCCCGGATGGCGGTGGCTCTGGCCGAAAAATATGACTGGATCTGGGCCACCGTAGGCGTGCATCCCCACGACGTGCCGGGGCTGCCGGAGGACTGGCTGGAACAGCTGCGGCGGATGGCGGAGCATCCCCGGGTGCGGGCCATTGGGGAGATTGGCTATGACTATCACTATGACGGAGACTGGAAGCCGCTGCAGCGGGAAGCCTTTGAAGCGCAGCTGCGGCTGGCCGCGGAACTGGAGCTGCCGGTGGTGATCCATGACCGGGACGCGCACCAGGATACCATGGAGCTGCTGCGGTGGTACCGGCCGGCGGGAGTGGTCCACTGCTACTCCGGTTCCGCGGAGATGGCACGGGAGATCGTCCGCCTGGGGATGTATGTGGGCTTTACCGGGGTAGTCACCTTCCAGAATGCCCGCAAGGCCGCCGAGGCGATGGAGGAAGTTCCCATAGACCGGCTGCTGGTGGAGACCGACTGCCCCTATATGGCGCCGGTTCCCCATCGGGGCCAGCGGTGCGACAGCGCCATGCTCCCCCTGACGCTGGGACGCATGGCGGAAATCAAAGGGGTATCCCTGGAGGAAATGACCCGGCAGACCGCCGCCAACGCCTGCCGGCTGTTCGGCATTGCGGAGTCCTGACCCCGGCTGGCAGAGGGAATGGGCGGGCCAGAACCTCCCGGCGGCCGGCATCTCCGCAGCCGCCCGGCAGGATCTCCATTACGCCATGCCTGTACCTACGAATGGGCAATTGCCGTTCCAACAACCGTCTTTGCCGGATGGTGTGTCAGGTGTAGGTTTTTACGGATGCTTTCATCGGCAAGATGAGGGTCTGCCTGATTTGATAAAAAGGGAGCGCAGCGTTTTCCGACGCTGCGCTCCCTTTTACTATACTGCTTCAGCAAAACAGTTCCACAGGTTCTGTGAGGCCCAATAAAAAGCTCTTGCTTTTACAACCAGACGAAGCCAATCACAAAAGTTTCGATACAGGCATCCGGCTGCCGGCGGTTTCTGCTTTGGAAGTTGCGGTACGGGTGATGTTTCACTTGGATTTTCACCGTTTCTTGAGGGAGGAACCGGTATCATGCCTTTTTACGGTTGGCGCAAGCCGCCGGTCCGGCGGAGGGCTTGGGGTTAAAACTTTCGGCTATGCCAATGATTCAGGAAAGCTTTGGTCCCATCCGAAGAAAATACCGCGAGGAAGCAAAAATAAAAGACCCGGACTGCGCGGAATCAAATTTCAGAAAGCGACTGCAGTGGGGCTTGCGGATGCCCGGAGAGCGCCATGGGGATCCGGATGGGCAAAAATAAGTCTCCGGGCTTGGCGGCAACGGGCCGGAAGGGCGGCTTGCACCAAGCACCGGCGGGGTCTGCGGTCACAATTTGCATCTTACCGTAGAAACAGCCTCCCGGCGGGGCTGATTTGCTTTGCCGGCTTTCAGAAATCCCCGGGAGTAGTGGCCCAATTCACCTGTTCGGCGTTGATTTTTTCCACCAGGGCGGGATCTGGTTCCCCAAGGGGATAGGGCCCGTTATCAGGATCCAGATACAGGGAGTTTAACCGGACCCCGGCCAGCGTCTCCACGGTTTTGTTGTTGGCTGCCTGGTAAGAAAGGGTCACGCTGATGTTTACATCCTCCCCAAAGGTGGCCAACTGGGAAAGATCCCGGAAACGGGGGGTATCGCTGAAAAAATCAAGGTTCAGGAACTGGAGGGAGGGGAAGGTCTGGGCGTTGATGATCCGGGTGTCGCTGCGGGTATGGTTGAAATTCAACGTCTGGAGGTCTTCGCAGCCGCGGAACTCCGTTACCGCAGCCATCCAGGAGGAGAGCGTAAGACTTTCCACTTCGGAATGGGAAAGGTCTATCACGATATCGTGCTGGAATTCGTTGATGGTCAAATCTTTGGTATGGCCGATGCGGAGGGTGGAAAAATCCGGGGCCGGGGTTTCGGAATCCCCCGCACTCAGGTAAAAACAGAGGCTTTTCAGCTGATGCATCTCCTCAAAGACGCTGTAATCGGTCAAAGGCACATACGAAACAAAGAATTCCAGATTGGGCATCAGGCGGAGAATTTGGGAGTCGGCCACATAGCCCCGGGGAAGATCACGGTTTTCATCTCCCAGAGTGCTGTAGTTGAATATCAGGTCGGTACACAGGTTTTCCAGGTCCCACAGGGTAATTTCATCGGCAGATTCAATATACCTCTGGCTGAGAATGACCTGACGGATGTATTCTACCATCCGGGGTTCATATTGGGACAGATCCGGCTTCTGGCTGGCAGACAGCTGCGGTTCCAGCTCCTTGGTACGCTCCCGAAGGAGAGTGACGCCGGGAGCATCATAAGGCTCGTAGGTACAGGACAGATACAGAGGACCGCCCTCCACTTCCCGCATCTCTACGGTAGCTTCCCCAAAGGCCAGATAGGGGCCGTGGGGCGAATCTGGTTCAGCCGCGATGATGATCCCGTCCCCTGTCATACTTTCCTCCATGGTGTGGGGATCCAGCAGCAGGGTGCCGTACAGCCGGGCGGTGACAGAAAGGACGTTCCCTTCCTTGGAGGAAGCCACCACCTCCAGATCCTGTATCAGCCCGTAATTTTCCTCGTCTGCGGAGGGCTGATCGGACCAACTGCTCATCAGGGAGCCGTCCTCCATCAAAGGAGTCAGATATTGGGTATAGAGCAGCTTGTGTTCTTCCGTGAGTTCCCCGGGCTGGGCCACGGAAACGGATGTTGAGCCGGATGACTGGGAAGAGGAAGAGGGAGAAACGGAAGCTTCGCAGCCTGCCAAAGCCCCCATCGCCAGGCAGGCCATTGCGGTTATCCCCCAAAATCGGGAAAAAATTTTCACCTTGCAGCACCTCTTTTTTATGATGAGAAAGACAATTCTTGTTTCGGGACAATGATGATACGAAATAAAGGGGTAAAATATTGGCGCGGTGGAACGGGAGAGTCTTAAACCACCTTCCGCTGCACACGAAAAAACAGGCTCCCCCGCCAAAGAAGCGGTGGACGATCTGAAATGAACCAGAAAACAGGTAAAAGGATTGAGGGAGGCGGTACTGGACGCAGGGAGGCGGATGAACTATAATAACAATAAATCATTCGCCCGGACGCTTTTCTGCGGGGTCCCCCCAAAAAAATCTGCGTCCCACCGCCGGACAAAAGGAGATCCGATATGGCCCAGATCTATATCTATCCCGGCCCGCCTTCCAGGAAGGGAAAAAAAAATTTATTTTTATAGCCGTTGCCCTGGTGCTGATTGCGGCGGCAGTGGTTGTGTATGCCGCAGGGTCCTGGAGCAGCGGCAGCGCCGATTGGCTGCTGACCCAGCGGGTCCATCGGGGAACAGACCGCATCCTGACGTTTCAGGCTCTCCCTGCGGATCAGTATCAGGACGCCGTGGCACGGGCCATGGCGGCGCAGGTTACGGGGGACCAGGGGGAAGAGAAAAAGTATTTTGCGCAGAGCCCATGGGATTTGCTTCCTGGAGGGAAGGAATTGGTAGTCACCCTGCTGGAAACCGCAGAACCGCCCGCTGCTTCCAACAGCCGGCAGGTAACGGTGACATTTGAGACAGGCGAGCAGTTCACCGTGACAGTGGTGAGGCAGGACGGCACATGCCGTATTGCAGACAGTGGGCAACAGGAGCAATAGGAGCTGTTGAGAAAAGAACGTGGATGAAGCCGGGAAAGTCGGGCCCGGTTTGGTTCACCACCACGAAATTTGAGATGTATCCGGGAAAAGGCGGTGCCAACCCGTCCGGTTTTACAGGGACAAAGACAGCGGCGTGTCTGTCGGGTATATCCGGATGCTTGGGGCGATTGCATGGGAGGGGAGGACCAGGCCCCCAGCTGCATCTGGAGCCTCCGCAGAATCTTACGGGATTCTCTGCCGGTAAGCCCCGCAAGAGACAATGAATATTTTTTATCTATATTGCTTATGTGCAGCCTGTAAACAGGACGTTGCTTCTTCGGCACAGCGTTCCGGTGCCCGGATCGCCAGTATCTTCATTTGCTTTGTTCCCTGTTTGAAGATTGGAAGCTGAAGTTTTTACTTTTCCGACCGGTACAGAAAATGCCTTCGGGTCAAAGCTTGTGATATAAAAGCGGCATTCTTTTGGAATTCAAAAACTCCCGGAGAAAGCCGCTTTTTTGTGGACTGTTGCAGGGGCTGCTTTTACACCGGCGCGGCGCTCATCCGGTTAAGAAACCGGGCCTTGCGGTACCGGGCCCCAAACGCGAAACCAGACGGGAATACCTTTGCCGGTCTTTTGTCTCCGGGGCTGTCTGGAATCGGGCTCCGCCAGAGGCCGAGGGAGCGCCCTGGGCGTCAACGATGGTCTGCAGCGGCAATCAGGTATTTGTAGATCTGGGGCTTATAGCGTTCATACAGGCCGATGTCTGTATACAGCTCTTTATAATAGGGGAATAATTCCTTTTTCACTTTGACCAGATTCACCAGATTGATCTGGGTGGCGGTGATGCTCTTGTCGTTCTTGCGGTAATAATAGATGGGAGTCTGGAGAGCGCAGAATCGTCCCGCATACCGGATATATTCCAGATTAAAGAGAAAATCCTCACTCCACACCAGCTCCTCGCTGCAGCGGATGCCGTGCTCTTCGATGATGCTGCGGCGGTACAGCTTGTTCCACATAACGCCGTAATAAAAACTGGCAGGCTCCTCCATCAGCTGGCGGGCCAGATCCCGCTGGGACAGCACGCCGGTCTCATCCAGAAAGCCGTGGACGGAAATTTTTTCCCCGTCCACCCGGCAGTAGTGGGAGATCACCAGGTCGCTGTCCGTTTCCAGGGCGCGCTCTACCATCAGACGGGTCGCGTTGGGATCCAGCCAGTCGTCGCTGTCTACAAATTGCAGGAATTCCCCCCGGGCTACGGACATGGCGGTGTTGCGGGTGGCGGAAACGCCGCTGTTGGGTTGATCCAGGACGGTGATGCGGCTGTCGGTTCGGGCGTACATATCACAGATGGGCAGGCTGACGTCCCGGCTGCCATCGTTGACCAGCAGGATTTCCAGATTGGAGTACCGCTGGCGGCGGATGCTCTGGATACAGGCTGCCAGGTGGGGCGCGGCGTTATAAACAGGTACGATAATACTGACAAGAGGTTCGGTCATGGGGCGGGCGCTCCTTTCGTATGTGTATGGGGAACAGAGCAGCCCGCCATTTCCAGAAAGCGGCGGCAGGCCGCGCCGGGAGATACTCCGGCCAGAGTAACAGCCCCCACGCTGCGGGGGGCAACGGGGGGTTCCACCGGCAGTTCCCGGATTTCGCCCCGGCTGAGGGGACCAGCGGCAAACTCCCGGATGACACAGGAGATCCCCAGGCCGATGCGTGTCAGTTGGATGAGCAGATCATGGGACCCCAGCTCGATTTCGGGAGTGGCCAGCACCCCATTTTGGAGGAAGTAACTGTCCACATACCGGCGGGAATTGGATTTTTTCTCCAAGAGGATCAGGGGCAGCCCGGCAAGCTCCTCGGGGGAAAGAACCTTCCCGGGGGGACAGGCCGGATAATCCGGTGCAGCCACAAAAATATCCTGAACGTCAAAACAGCGGCGTATCTCCAGAGCCGGATCCGTCAGGGGAAGGTTGGCAAAAGCAAGATCTACTTTGCCCGCCTTAAGCAGGGCGATGACCTCAGGACTGGTGCCGTTGAGGACCCGAAGTTTTACCCCCGGGTACCGGGCATGAAACTGCTCCAGAGCAGGGAGCAGAAAGCAGCTGGTGATGGTGTCGCTGGCGCCTATGACCAGTTCTCCCCATTCCAGGGCCTTGGTCTGGGCCAGTTTTTCTTCCCCGTGGCGGATAAAATTCATGGCGCTGCGCACATAATCGTAAAGAACGGCGCCTTCGCTGGTGAGGGACACCCCCCGGGTACCCCGGGTAAAAAGCCGCACCCCCAGCTGTTCCTCCAGCTGCTTGACGGTCTGGCTTACCGCCGATTGGGAAATGTACAGGCTTTTGGCTGCTGCCGAGACGCTTCCTTCCTCCGCTACCGCCTTGAATACCCGGTACAGCTCCAGCTTGATGCTCAAGGGCTTTCCTCCTTCCGCCGCTATGCCTGCTTCAGCCTGGTATTAGAAAACTTAATGGTCTCAGGACGAAACAGGCACTTTACTAATGCTTTTATTGTTATTATAATGAATAAGGAAATCTCCCGCAAGGGAGCCTGAAAAATAATCGCTTACCGTAAGCGGAAAGAGGTAGGATTATGGAAAGATTGATCGGCACCGTAGCCCGGGGCATCCGAGCCCCCATCATCCGGGAAGGGGACGACCTGAGCTCCATTGTGGTGGATTCGGTGCTGTCCGCCCTCCGGTCGGAAAACATCGAGGTCCGGGACCGGGACGTGATCGCCGTTACCGAAGCGGTGGTGGCCAGAGCTCAGGGCAACTATGCCACGGTGGATCAGGTGGCTGCCGACGTCCGGGCCAAATTCGGCGGCGGGACTCTGGGCGTTCTTTTCCCCATCCTCAGCCGCAACCGCTTTTCTATCCTGCTGCGGGGCATCGCCCGGGGCGCGGATAAGATCGTCCTGGTCCTCAGCTATCCCTCCGATGAGGTGGGCAACCACCTGGTGGACCTGGATCTGCTGGATGAAAAAGGAGTGGACCCCTATCGGGACGTGCTGTCCGAAGCGGACTTCCGGGAAAAATTCGGCCGGATCCTGCACCCCTTTACCGGCGTGGACTACATCGACTTTTACAAAGAACTGATCCAGGGCGAGGGCGCAGAGGTTGAGATTTATTTTGCCAACCGTCCCACCCAGATCCTCCAGTATACCGACAAGGTGCTTACCTGCGATATCCACACCCGGGCCCGTACCAAGCGCCTGCTTAAGGCCGCCGGCGGCCGTATTGTTCTGGGGATGGACGAGATCCTCAACGCCCCGGTGGACGGCAGCGGTTACAATGCGGATTACGGCATCCTTGGATCCAATAAGGCCACGGAAGAGCGGATCAAGCTGTTCCCCCGGGACTGCAAGGCCTTTGCTCTGGAGGTCCAGGCCAAAATGCTGGCCGCTACCGGCCGCAATGTGGAAGTGATGGTCTACGGCGACGGCGCCTTCAAGGACCCTGTGGGCAAAATCTGGGAGCTGGCCGACCCGGTGGTTTCTCCCGGCTACACTCCCGGTCTGGAGGGTCAGCCCAATGAGGTCAAGCTGAAGTATCTGGCGGACAACCAGTTTGCAAACCTCAGCGGCCAGGAACTGAAAGACGCCATCTCTGCCTACATTCTTCAGAAAGATGCCGACCTTACCGGTAAGATGGACTCCCAGGGCACCACGCCCCGGCGGCTTACCGACCTGATCGGATCCCTGTGTGACCTTACCTCCGGCAGCGGCGATAAAGGTACCCCCATTGTCTACGTTCAGGGGTATTTTGACAACTACGCCAAATAAGTGCCACTCTGTCACAATTCATAAAGCACGTTTAAAAGCGCCCGTGATCCTCCCGCAGGAGGTCCCGGGCGCTTTGTGCTGTCAGCTAAAAATCCTCGGCTGCACCGAAAAAACAGAAAAGTTTTTATTGAACGGCAGGATGAAGAAAAGTATAAAAAATTGCTGCCGGAAAGGTTGGACAGAAATTTTATATCGTATTGCCGGCGGAGGGAAAACGGTGCGGGGGAAATTCCCAGCGCGCTTGAGAGGTTTATAAGCTGCTGCCCTTTGGGAGGTTTCCCAAGCCCCCGGATGAGTGGATCCCTGGTTGCCAACTTTGGCATGGGGGCAGCGCTTTATCGGCAACAGCAGTATGATGGGAAAAGGCAGCCGCTGGGGGGAAATCTTTACGTAAGAAGAGGGGAGATGCCTTTACAAACAGCATGCAATAGGGGGCAGATAAACAGAGATTGTCCATGGCAGAGGGTTGCTGCCGGAGTATGGAAAACTGCTCGCAGGCAGTGGAGAGGAAGAAAGGCGACCGACGCTTTGCCGGGAAAGCAACGGAACTTTTTAGTGCCCAGTGGGAGTGGGGATCCCCAGACGTACCAGCAGAACGATCAGCAAAGCGCCTGCCAGAAAAACGGCGCACAAAAGCGGGAGCCTCCTGGAGGAAAGGGCATTTTCCCTCTTTGCAAAATGCTCTCCAATGCCACCCATCACCAGAGACAGAAGAAAAATCCCGCCCCAGATTAGCCATCCGTAATGCCCCTGGCCAAAGGGCGCTCCGGCAGGATGGCAGCCCAGCAATTCTCCGGCCAGAAGGCCCACAGTGAAGCCGAAAACAGAAAAAGCAGCCAGCCGGTATTTCCCCAACAGGGCCGCAGCGATGGAGATCACGGCGGAAGCGGCAAACAGGCTTCTGCAAATCAGCCAGCCAAACAGGTATGTAAATTGATCAACGCTCCGGCCCAGAAGCAGGCCCATAAGAGACAGGGAAACATCCTCCAAAGCGGCTCCCGCCAGCCGTCCTGCCAGGTTCAGGAGCAGATAAGCGGCTCCAACAGCCAGCGCTGCTGTGGTACGTTTTTTCAAAACAGCCTGCCAGCCGGGGAAAAAAGATCTCTCAGGAGCCGGGCCAGAGCCTTCTCCGGTGGGAGGGGCGGCAATATCTGTACGGGGAAGCAGCAGATCCACTGTGGTGCCGAAAAGTTCCGCCAGCTTAAAAAGATTTTCGGTGCTGGGAGCAGACTTGCCGTTTTCCCATTTGGTTACAGCCTGCCTGCTGACGCCTGTGAATTCAGCTACCTTTTCCTGAGACAGCCCGGCTTGCTTGCGCAGGGTTTTGATCCGTTGGCCCAATGTCATGACCATCACCTCACCCAGATTATATGGGAAGGGAGGCGTTTCGTCCAGCACTCGGCGGCAACTATGGGTTGCATCTGCAATTTTTTATAAAATTTCCCCCCGAAACCTTGCCCAAGCTTTAAAGTTCTTCCCGGATAGAGCCTTCCTGGCTTTCCTTTTTGACAGGCCGTGTGTCCCGGCTTTAGTAAAAGTCGTGCCGCCGGGGCCAGCCCTCCCATATACAGCGGGCACAGTATCTGCCATCACAATCTTGCCAGACCTCCGGAGTTTTTTCTGATATGGTTTTCTCCGGCCTCCGGTCCTGAGGGGCTATGTGCCCGGGCGTCAGGAAAAGAAACAGACTGCCAGGCTCAGACCTCCCACCGCGCAGCAGGCGATCCCGCCGATTGTCAGGTTCAGCCTGTACAGGGGGGAGGGAGAACCGGGGGAATCACTTTTCCAGCTTTCCGTAAGATCATACACCGTTTCGGGAGCAAGAAGCATAAATGCCCCCACCCCAAGTAAAAACAATCCACCCAGAAGCAGTTTCATACAATGCCTCCTTTTGGTCTCCCAATGCTGCCGGTTTTGCAGATGTGGGACCGGATCTTTCAAATTTTGCTCTTGAAAATCTGGCAGGCTGCCTGGCGGCATTGATTTCTCCGCCGCCAACCCCTTTTCCATGGATGCGCACCTGTTCGGTGCGGGAAGCAGGAAAACAGCTGGAGGGGATCGGCCCTTGGAAAAACCGGCGGTGAAACGCAAGCTCCCTCAAACTGCCTCCCTGTTTCCATTTCTAATGGTGTGCGTTCTGCAACCGAAAAACCGGAACAGCCTGGGACTGTTCCGGTTTGGATGCTTTTACGGCTTACAGATCGGCAATAGCAGTTTCCAGAGCCAGTTCCATCATATCCCGGAATTTGGTCTGGCGCTCTTCGGCAGTCATGGCCCGATCCGGATTGCCGATCAGGTCGGAAATGGTCAGCAGGCCCAGCGCCTTCTTTTTCAGGAAGGCCGCGTTCATATACAGGGCGGCGCACTCCATTTCGACACACAGTACCCCCATGGTGGGCCACTTGGCGCTGCGCTGGGGATTGGGAACATAGAATAAATCGCTGGACAGCACGTTGCCCACCAGATGCTTGACGCCCTTTTTCCGGGCCAGGGAGACAGCGGTGGAAAGCAGGTCATAATCGGCAATGGGGGCAAAGGTGCCGGGCAGTTCGTACTGTGCGGCAAAGTTGGAATCGGTGCAGGCACCCTGGGCAATCACAATGTCTCCCAGATCCAGACGGGGATCCATGCCGCCGGCGGAGCCGATACGGATGATTTTTTCCACATCGTAGAAGGCATACAGTTCGTAACTGTAGATCCCAATGGAGGGCATCCCCATACCATGGCCCATGACCGATACTTCATGACCCTTGTACCGGCCGGTGTAGCCCAGCATGCCTCTGACGCTGGTGAAGCACTGGGCGTCTTCCAGAAAGTTTTCGGAGATGAATTTAGCACGAAGAGGGTCGCCGGGCATCAGAACCACCTTGGCGATCTGACCTTTTTCAGCTGCATTATGGGGGGTAGACATAGGATATATACTCCTTTCTTTTTTTACAAAAGGCCTGCGGATCTTCAAACGGTTGCATTCTCAGAGGCATTTTCGCCGCCGGGGAGACGCACACGGAGCTGATCGCACAGATACTGCGGATCCACTGCCAGGCCGGTCACCGGCATATAAAGGCTGCCCCGGCCATCCTGGAAGCCCTGCTGAAAGTAGCGGCGCCTTTTGGGCGTGAGGGCAGCCAGAATCCGGTCGGGATCCCGCAGACGCAGGCAGAGATAGGACATCCCCTTGCGGGAAACCACCCAGGCTTCCTGGATATCCCGGTAAAGGATGGCGTTTTCCAGTTCCCGGGGGATCAGGGGGGAGCGGAGGGAGTTCCGTCCATAGGTAATGAAGGGCTTGCCGGACCGGAGGGCAGCGGCAACCATTGGCCAGGCCAGCAGCACGCCCATAAAGCAGGGGAGCGCCACATTGACCCCCCGCTGGACATAGAGCCAGATCATGACCAGGTTGAGCAGAAACAGGATAATGACGGGAGCAAAGGCTTTCCAATTGACTTTGTAGGGAATGACCAGTTCTTCATGAGCAAGAGCAGACATGTGTTTTCTTCCTTTACGCAGTAATGTTACATCTATTTTATCATTTTCCAGGACGGCCTGCCAGTAGTCAGCCCAAAAAGTTATCGCTTTTTAGTGACAGGGGATCTGTCGGCGGCATAGAATCATGATGGAGAACTTCCGCCCGGAAGAAATAAGGGCGGAAAATCAGTCCAAACATTTGCGTGGAATGTGTGAAAGGATTATACTAAGGCTAATAAAGCCTTGGGGAGGCCCGTATGCTGAAACGATTGATTTCCTACTACAAGCCCTACCGCAAGCTGATGCTGCTGGATATGGCCTTTGCCTTTCTGCTGTCAGCTTTGGATCTTTTTTATCCGGTCATTACCGGCAACATCATTGACGAATATGTCCCCCGGCGCCAGCTGCGCCCGCTGCTGATCTGGATGGCGGTGCTGCTGATTTTATATTTGATCAAGGCGGGGGCCAAATTCGTAGTCAACTGCTACGGGCATCTGGTAGGTGTCCGGATGCAGATGGATATGCGCCGGGAAGTGTTTGCCAAGCTGCAGAGTTTGCCCTTTTCTTATTTTGATAACCACAAGACCGGCGTGATCATGTCCCGGATCATCAACGATCTGATGGACATTACCGAGTTGGCGCATCATGGCCCGGAGGAACTTTTTATCGCGGTGGTCACCCTGACAGGAGCCTTTGTGATCCTGGCCGGCTCCAGCCTGCCCCTGACCCTGATGATCTTTGCCTTCATCCCGGTGGTGATGCTGGTGGGACTGCGGAAAAAGAGAAATATGCGTCTGGCTTTCGCAGACATGCGCAAGGAGATCGGCTATGTCAACGCCGACCTGGAAAGCAGCATCGCGGGCATCCGGGTCAGCAGGGCCTTTACCGGGTCCGAACATGAAATGGAACGGTTTGGGGAAAGCCATGAGCGGTTCCGCCGCAGCAGGGAGCATTCCTACCGGGTGATGGCCGACTACATGGCGGTGAGCCACCTGATGACAGACCTGCTTTACTGGCTGGCGCTGGCGGCGTCGGGGCTTTTTGCCTATCAGGGGCGGATCACTTCCGGCGACCTGGTCCAATACATTCTGTATGTCACTCTGTTTATGAATTCCATCAAGCGGCTGGTGGACTTTGCCGAGATGTATGAGATGGGGATGACCGGCTTTGTCCGTTTTACGGAGCTGATGGACTGTGAAAGCGAGCGGGAAGCGCCCCATGCCGATGAACTGGGCAGAGTGCGGGGACAGGTGGAGTTCCGGGATGTTTCCTTTTCCTACGGGGATGGAGAAAGCGTCCTGGAGCATGTTTCCCTGCGCATCGAGGCCGGCCAGAAGGTGGCCCTGGTGGGGCCGTCCGGTTCGGGAAAGACCACCATGTGTCACCTGCTGCCCCGGTTTTATGATTCCTCCGCCGGGCGTATCCTCATTGACGGCAAGGATATCCGGGGGGTGACGCTCCGCTCCCTGCGGCAAAACATCGGTATTGTGCAGCAGGATGTGTTCCTTTTTAACGGGACTATCCGGGAAAATATCGCCTACGGCAATTTTGCGGCCAGACAGGCGGAGATCGAAGCCGCCGCCCGGCGGGCCCGCATCCATGATTATATCGTCTCCCTCCCCGAAGGCTACGATACCCAGGTGGGGGAGCGGGGCGTCAAGCTTTCCGGAGGACAGAAGCAGAGGATCGCCATTGCCCGGGTCTTCCTCAAAGATCCGGCGATCCTGATTCTGGATGAAGCCACCAGCGCCCTGGACAATGTCACCGAAATGGCCATCCAGCAGTCTCTGGATGAGTTGTGCGCCGGACGTACCACGCTGGTGGTGGCCCATCGGCTGTCCACCATCCAGGGAGCCGATAAAATTGTAGTGCTTACCGAAACAGGCGTTCAGGAAGAAGGCACCCACCAGGAACTGCTGGCCCGGGACGGCCTGTATGCAGAGCTTTACCGCTCTCAGTTCCAGGACCGGTAGCGGCAAAAGATGCAAGGAGGAAAAAATGCGTGCGTTTGAACGAATGACGGCAGGACAGCCTTATCATGCCAGCGATCCGGAATTGACCGCCATGCGGCGGCGGGCCTGGGAACTGACCCAGCAGTTCAACGGCCTTCCTCCCCAAGCGGATGGGGAGCGCCGGGAGCTTCTGGAGAAGCTGCTGGGCAGTGTGGGAAAGGACTGCTGGATCCAGCCGCCGTTTCACTGTGATTATGGCTGCAATATCCACTTGGGAGACAGCTTTTATGCAAACTACGGTCTCACAGTCCTGGACTGTGGGTTGGTGACCATTGGGAACCGTGTGTTTGTGGGGCCCCAGGTGGGGATCTATGCCGCCGGCCATCCGGTAGATCCGGAGCTGCGCGGAAAAGGCTGGGAGGACGCCGGGCCCATCTCCATTGGAGATGATGTATGGATCGGAGGCGGCACCGTGCTGCTGGCGGGGGTCCGGATCGGTTCGGGCACCGTGGTGGGCGCGGGCAGCGTAGTCACCCGGGATCTTCCCTCCGGGGTGGTGGCGGCCGGGAATCCGTGCCGGGTACTTCGGACAGTGGGCGCCCGGGACCGGGAAAGCTGGCTGAAACGTCTGGAAGCCGTTTCGCCGGAAGAAGGAAGTGTTGGACGCTAAGGACATTGGCCGGAGGTTCTTTGCCCCGGCTGCACCCGGGCTGCCGGCAGGGAAAGCCCTCCCGGAAAACATGGCGCTGCGGCAGCACCAGGGAATGGACGTGGATGGCGCAGCGCAGGCCGGCGGAAATAAGACATGCTGTTTTCCCCGGAGGAGGCAGCGCATAAAATGATCTTTTGCGGACCTGAGGGAAAAGAAAGGAACGGAAACCCATGGATGTTATGGTTATCGGTATTGCAGGAGGCACTGGCAGCGGCAAAACCACCGTCACCCAGAAACTGAAGGAACATTTTGGGGACGATGTAAGCGTAGTGTATCACGACAATTATTATAAGCGTCACGACGAGATGCCCTATGAGGAACGCTGCCGGCTGAACTACGATCACCCGGATGCCTTTGACACCGACTTGCTGGTGGCGGATCTGGACAAGCTGCGCCGGGGGGAGCCGGCTTACAGTCCGGTGTATGACTACTCCATCCACAACCGGACCGATCAGGTGACGCTGATCCCTCCCGCCAAGGTGATCCTGGTGGAGGGGATCCTGATCTTCAGCGATCCGGCCCTTAGGCAGCGGATGGATATCCGGATTTTTGTAGATACCGACGCCGATGTACGGATCCTGCGGCGGATCCTCCGGGACGTAAAGGAACGGGGCCGTACGCTGGATTCCGTGGTGGATCAGTATCTGACCACGGTAAAAGTGATGCATGAGCAATACGTCCAGCCCAGCCGCCGGTATGCCGATATCGTCATGCTGGAAGGCGGACACAATCTGGTGGCGCTGGATATGATTATGGAACGGATCAGGAGCCATCTTGCAGGAGCATGAGCCGGATGGGAAAAGGAGGAAAGGCCATGAAGGAAGCGATGACGGAAGAAAAAGGACTGCTCCTTTTACGGCAGATCCTTCTGGAAGAAACAGACCCTGAGCATCCCATGAGTACCGAAGAAATGGCGGACCGGCTGGCTGGGTCGGACATCCCTCTGCCGCAGGAGCGGGTCGGGGCCTTCCTGGAAGCGCTGGAAGCGTCGGGGCTGGAGCTGGCAAACCAGGGCAGCGGATGGTTTGTGGAAAAGAGGGAGTTTGAGCTGCCGGAACTGAAGCTGCTGGTGGATGCGGTGCAGGCATCCCGTTTTATCACCCACCGGAAGAGCAACCAGCTGATCAAAAAGCTGGAGCAGATGGCCAGCCGGCATCAGGCCGTCCAGCTTCAGCGGCATGTGTATGTTTATGGCCGTATCAAAACAGGCAACGAGCGGATTTATGCCAATGTGGACGCCCTGCACCAGGCCATTGCAGCCCAGAAAAAAATCGCTTTTTTATATTACCATTACAGTCCGGACAAATCGTGGACGCCCCGGCAGGGGGGCGCGCCTTATGTTGTGAGCCCCTACGCCCTATGCTGGCAGGAAGAAAATTATTATCTCATTGCCCATTATCCCAAATACGGCGGGATCTCTCATTTTCGGGTGGACCGGATGCAGGAGATCCGGATTTTGGAAGAGCCCCGGGAGAGTATCCGGCAGGTGACCGGGGCGCTGGACCTGAATGTGGCCCTGTATACCCGGGGACAGTTCGGGATGTTCCGGGGACGCCGGGAGCAGGTAGCCGTCCGGTTTCATAACAGCCTGATGGATGTGGTGGTAGACCGCTTCGGCGAAGAAGTGGACACCACTCCCTGGGGAGAGGAGCACTTTGTGGCCCGGATGGAGGTATATACCGGCCCTACCTTTTACGGCTGGCTTGCCATGTTTGGGAAAAAGGCGGAAGTGCTGGAACCGGAGACAGTCCGGGAGGAACTGTCCCAGCTGGCCGAAGAGCTCACCACCCTATACCCCACAAAATACCAGGGATGAATACCGGCGATTTTTGGGCACACTGCGGGTAGCATCCTTGGGTGGGGTGTGTTACAATAAAAGAATCCTGCGGCCATGCCGCAAAATAATCCTTCGGGCAGAAAGAGTGAACTGGTTGGAACAGAATAAAGCAAATAAAATGGGGACGACCCCCATGGTCCCGCTGATCCTTTCCATGGCGGTGCCGGCTATGTTTTCCATGCTGGTGCAGGCGCTGTATAACGTGGTGGACAGCATTTTTGTGGCTCAGTACGACCCCGTCAACGCGCTGGCGGCAGTTTCCCTGGCTTTTCCGGTGCAGACGCTGATGATCTCTGTGGCGGTGGGCACCGGAGTGGGGCTCAACAGCCTGATCTCCCGGCGGCTGGGAGAAGGTCATCGGGATCAGGCCAGTGCGGCGGCCACCCACGGTATCTTCCTGGGCGTTTGCAGCTGGGCGGTATTTGCGCTGCTGGGCGCTTTGCTGGCCCGCCCCTTTTTCCAGATGTTCAGCAGCAACGCTGTGCTGGTGGAGATGGCCTGCGCTTATACCCAAGTGGTTACCATCTTTTCCATAGGTACTTTTGTAGAGATCAATCTGGAAAAAATCCTCCAGGCAACGGGGGATATGATCCACCCCATGCTTTTTATGCTCATTGGTGCGGGCACCAACATCGTACTGGATCCTATCTTTATTTTTGGCCTGTTTGGGGTGCCCGCCATGGGCGTCACCGGAGCGGCCATTGCCACAGTGGCGGGGCAGATCCTGGCCATGTGCTACGCTCTTTATGTTATCTTCCGCAAGGAGCATGAAGTAAAGGTGGAACTGAGGGGCTTTCGTCCCCGGTGGAGGACCATCCGCGATATTTATGTGGTGGGGATTCCTTCCATTGTCATGCAGTCCATCGGGTCGGTCCTTACTGCCTGCCTGAACATGATCCTCATTCAGTTTACCGAAACGGCGGTTTCGGTGCTGGGGGCATATTTCAAGCTTCAGTCCTTTATTTTCATGCCCGTGTTTGGCCTCAACAGCGGTGTTATGCCGGTTATGGGGTACAGTTACGGCTCCCGTAACAAGGCCCGGCTGATGCAGGCCCTGCGGGTGGGTGTGACTATTGCCGCTACCATCATGGCGGTGGGAACGCTGTTGTTCTGGGCTATCCCGGACCGGCTGCTGATGATCTTTAACGCCTCTCAGGAGATGCTGGAACTGGGTGTGCCTGCTCTGCGCACCATCAGCATCTGCTTTGTCCCGGCGGCAGCGGGCATCATGTTTTCCACCCTGTTCCAGGCGGTGGGCATGGGCGGCAGGAGCCTGCTGGTATCGGTCCTGCGCCAGCTGGTGATTATTCTGCCGGTGGCTCTGTGGATGTCCCAGTATGGGGTCAACTATGTGTGGACCGCCTTCCCCATTGCAGAAACCGTAGCGCTGGTGGTGAGCGCCTGCCTCTGTGTGCAGCTGTATCACACGCATATCAAAAACCTTACGCCTCTTGCGTCCTCTCATCCGGATGAGGAGTAATGGAACGGCGCCGGGGAGGTAAATTACGCCTTTTGTCCCTGGGGGTCTGGGGAAAGCGGCAGAAGACAGAAAAATTGTCTATCTCTGGATGTATTGGTTTTCGGATTATGCCCGGGCGACGATACGTATTTTCCGCTGCGCCGGCTTTTGAAAGATGCCTCTCAAATGAGAAATGGTTTTTGCGAATGCGAGTGGGCTCCCCGGCTCTGCGGGGAGCCTTTTGCGGAAAATGAACAACAAAAACAGCTCCTGCTGAAGATTCCCTTCAGCAGGAGCTGTTTTTTTGAGTGGGAAAACCGACGGTTCTGCCGGTGGAGGTTCCCGGCAAAAGCTTTTGCTTTAAGCGTGGGGCGAAGTGGGCTTCCAGCAGTAAGTTGCCAGCGATGGAAAACTTTTGTCAGAACAGTGGTTGCCTGTTCGCAGGCTGAGGGGCAAGTGGTGCAAAAGAGATACGATTCAGGATCTCTTGAGGCGTGTGCCGGCAATAGCCACTGATAGGGTTGGTGCAAACTGCCGGTTCGGCTGGCGGCTTTGATCATGGCTACCGCCCGTCTGGGGCGGATGACCTGGAAAAATGATTTGCAGATAGGGTTCCCGGCATGGGTAATAACCCTGCTGGAATGGGCCGCCATCTGTGAAAAGTCTGGGTCAGCTCAGTCCACGGATTTGAGGGATTCCACCATGTTGATCCGCCGCAGCCGGAAGACCATGGCCAAATTGACCAAAGCAGAAAAAACCAGGGTGAGGGCGGCGGCGATGGCGTAGCTGAGGGGATAAATGCTGCGGCCAAACATAATGTCGTCAATTTCGGCGGTGACTACCACGAACCGGGTGAGGGCCACGCCCAGGAGCAGACCGGCAGCGGCGCCCAAAAGGGTCAGAGCGGTATTTTCCCGGTAAATATAGGCCGAGACCTCGCCGTCGTAGAAGCCCAGAACCTTGAGGGTGGCAATTTCCCGGGTGCGCTCGGTGATGTTGATATTGGTGAGATTGTACAGCACCACAAAGGCCAGCAGTCCGGCCGAAGCGATAAGCACCACCACTACAATTTTAAAATTGTCGCTGATGTTGCCGAATTCCGCTTTGATGGTACTGGTGGGAGTGACGGCCAGCACATCCTCCAGGGCCATCAGCTCCTCCGCAACGGCATTTTCCACCGAAGGGTCGGTCAGACTGATGAGGCAGGAATTATAGACCGGTTCTTTTCCAAAGGCCTGACGGTAGGCCGTGGGAGAGAGATAGACAAAATGAGAGGCGTAGTTTTCGGTGATGCCGGAAACAGGAAGGGTAAAGGAGGCGCCATCGCTATCCCGCAGAGTCAGTTCATCCCCGGGAGAGAGGTCCAGCAGGGTGGCCAGCTTTTCCGTCACCACCGCCCCGGAAGCGTCCATGGCCACGGGAGCATGGGTGACCCGGTCCCGAAGCGTAATGAATTCCTCCAGAGAGGCTGGGTCCTCCGGTACGGTAATGGTGACGTCCAGCTGCTTCTGCGGACTCACCGCTGTCATGGTTTCCATGGTTTGGCGAAGGGCTGTGCGGATGGAAGGCTCCTCCGAAAGGGTGCGGGAAATGGCCCGCAGGCCGGCGCTGGGGGCATCCCCGTCATAAATCACCAGCATATCATAGCGGAAAATATCCACATACTGGTTACGGACAATATCGGTAATGGCGTCGTTAAGGCCAAAGCCGGTGAGCATAAGGGCGGTACAGCCCGCAATACCCAGTACGGTCATCAAAACCCGCTTTTTGTAGCGGAACAGGTTGCGGATGGTCACCTTCTGGATAAAGGTAAAGCGGTTCCACAGCCAGGGAAGCCGTTCCAGCAAAACACGGCGGCCGGCCTTGGGGGCCTTGGGGCGCATCAGCCGGGCGGGGGATTCCCGAAGCTCGTTCCAGCAGGCGGAAAGAGTTACCGCGCCGGAGCAAAGGGCCGCTGCAGCGCAGGCCCAGAATCCGGTGGCCAGGTGGAAGGGCGCGATGACCGGAGGCATATCATACAGGATACAGTAAGCATTATAGATCACTGTGGGGAAGAGACGGAATCCCACTGTCAGCCCCAGCAGGCTTCCCAGAAGGCTGGCAGACAGGGCATAGAAAAGATATTTGGCAGCGATGGCTCCACCCCCGTAGCCCAGGGCCTTGGCGGTACCGATCTGCACCCGCTGTTCCTCCACCATACGGGTCATGGTAGTGAGGCAGACCAGGGCAGCCACTCCCAGGAAAAATACGGGAAAGACTGACGCCACATTGTCAATGCGCCGGGCGTCGTCGCCAAAGTTCCCGTAAGCCGGCAGCCAGTCCTCCCGGCCCTGGACATACCATTCCGGAAGTTCCAGCTCCTCCAGTTCCTGCCGGGCATCGTCCAGTTTTTGCTGAGCGTCCGCCACTTCCTGCTGAGCTTCTGCCTTTTTTTCCTCGTATTCAGCCTGGCCGTCCGCCAGTTCCGTGCGGCCATCCAGGATTTTTTGCCAAGCGTCGTCCAGCTCTTGACGCCCTTTGGCCTTTTCTTCTTCAAATTCAGCCAGACCGTCTTCGTATTCCGCCTTGGCTTTTTCCAGGAGGCGGCGGTTTTCCCGGAACTGTTCCTGGCCCCAGGCGAGATCTTCTTCTCCCGCCGCAATTTCCGCCCGGGCCTCCTCCAAACGGGCGGCGGCCTGCTGGCGGTATTCCTCCAAAGCCCCCAGGACCGCAGCCTTGGAGGAGGGGGTGACGCAGGGAATCATTACCGGCTCCCCGCCAGGGACCGGGTTGGGCAGTTCCACATTTTCCACCAACAGCTGCCCAAACCCCAGGCTCTCTCCGCTTTCGTCCACAAAATTTTGGTCCAGAGCAGAGGTGAGTTCCGCCAGTCCTGGGATTTGGTCAGCCGGGACCCCCGCGTCAAAGCCGGGGACCGAGTCGGGAATCTTTCCCAGCATGTCCCGCATCAGAACCAGATTGTCCTCCAGCAGGGCATAAGAAGCCTCCCCTTCCCGCAGGGCGGCTTTGCCCCGCTCCAGCTGCTTTTGAGCGTACTCCAGTTCTTCCCGCGCTTCCCGCAGCTGCTGGTAACCATCGTCCAACTGAGCCCTGGCGTCTGCCAGTTCCTGCTCCGCCTCCTGAGTCTGTTCCAGAAATTCTGCCAGACCTTCGTCATATTCCGCTTCACCATCCGCCAGCTTCTGCTGGGCGTCGGCTATTTTTTGAGCGGCTTCTGCCAGCTTTTCATCCATTTCCCGGACGCCGTCATCCAACTCGGCCTGAGCCTTGCTGATTTCTGCCTCCGCCTCTTTCCGGACCTCTTCCAGCCGGGCGGGCGCCCGCAGTTTTTCCAGTTCTTCCAGCTCCCGGAGCAGCTGGTCCGCAGCTTCTTCATATTCCGGACTGTAGGCGGCCTGCTCCCGTGCCGGGTCATAGGCTACATACAGGTCTGTATAGTAGTCGGCGGTGAAATTTTCTTCGGGTACCAGCAGAAAAGCGTCCAGCGAACCGTTTCCGATGCTGGTGCTGCCCCGCTTGGTCATGTCCGGATACATGGGGCTTTCTACCATTCCCACGATCTGGAAGCTGTCCCGGGCCAGGACGTCCCCCAGATCCTCTCCGCTTTTTCCGGAGGCGAGGGTGACGGTGCGTCCAATGGAAAAGCCATACAGCTCCTGGAAGTTCATATCCGCCAGACATTCCCCGGCAGACTGGGGCATCCGGCCTTCCACCAGCCGGGGAAGATTCAGAAAATCACTGGAATCCTCTGGAAGCTGGGCGAGGGAATGGACCCGCACCAGAAAATTATCCTGGGAAAGAACCACGGCGTCGGTGAAATGAGCGGGCATCACCCCCGATACCCCGGGGATGGACCGAACCGCTTCCACATCCCCATCGGAGAGGCCCATGGTAGACAGAATGTGACCGTCCATCAGACGGTGGCGGTCAAAATAATCATCGGCCGTCAGACGCATATCCCGGCCGGTGGCCTGCACCCCGGCGAAAAAACCGACGCCCAGGGCCATAATAGAAAAAATAGCCAAAAATCGGCTGAGTGTCTTCCGGATTTCCCGAAGAGCATCTTTGACCAGAGGGGAGCGACCCACAAAAATTCACCTGCCTTTCCTGATTTTCAGGGCCCCGGACGTTACCATTCAATATCCTCCACCGGCGTGGGGGAGGCGTTGACGGTGCTGGAGGCCACCCGGCTGTTGCGCATGGAGATCACCCGGTCAGCCATGGGGGTGATAGCCAGGTTGTGGGTGACTACGATAACCGTTACTCCCTGGGTACGGCAGGTATCCTGAAGCAGCTTGAGGATGCTTTTGCCGGTATTGTAATCCAGGGCGCCGGTGGGCTCGTCGCAGAGCAGAAGTTTGGGACGTTTGGCCAGGGCACGGGCGATGGCTACCCGCTGCTGTTCGCCGCCGCTGAGCTGAGCGGGAAAATTGTTCATCCGCTCTCCCAGCCCCACCTGCGTCAGGACCTGGCCGGCATCCAGAGGATCCCGGCAGATCTGGGCGGCCAGTTCCACGTTTTCCCGGGCGGTCAGGTTCTGAACCAGATTGTAAAACTGGAATACAAAGCCCACATCATACCGGCGGTAACCGATCAGTTCCTTGCGGTTATAACGGCTGATGTCATTGCCGTCCACCAGGATCTGTCCCTGGTCGCAGGTATCCATGCCGCCCAGCAGATTGAGAACGGTGGTCTTCCCCGCGCCCGACGGCCCCACGATAACGGCGAACTCCCCTTTTTCGATTTGAAAATCCACTCCGTCAGCCGCTGCAATGACGGTTTCTCCCATGTGATATTCTTTGCGCACCCCGCGCAGTTCCACAAAGCCGGACATAAGGAGCCTCCTTTCCGTGTCCTGTATCTGTTGTTTATTATACCATTCTGTGAGAAAAATTCACCGCCAATCTATGCAAAAAATACCTTTCCCTTCCAATTCACAGAGGTTGGTCCGGCGGTACACAGGTTGACGGAGACGTCTTTTATGGATTATCATAAAAGGCAGAGATTTTTGGGAGGCGCCGCAGATGCATCATGAAACCCAAGCGAATTTAAACGTAAAGCTGGCGGAACTGCTGCTGCACCATCAGGAAGGCCCCGTGTCGGGGGAGGAACTGGCATCCCGGCTGGGAGTGACCAGGGCGGCGGTTTGGAAGGAAATGGAAAAACTTCGGTCCCAGGGGTATGAGATCCGCTCCGCTCCGCGGCGGGGGTATCAGCTGGCATGTTTCCCCGATGTGATGAGCCGGGAGGTCATCTCCTTTTTGCTGCCGGAGCAGCGTCAGGGAGCCCTGGTGGTTCTGCCCGAGGTGGATTCCACCAATACTTATGCCCAGAGGATGATCCTGGACGGGGCGGGCCACGGGGCGGTGGTAGCGGCAGAGCAGCAGACCCAGGGAGCGGGACGGATGGGGAGGACGTTTATCTCCCCTCCCGGAGGCGTTTATTTGTCCATGATCCTGGAACCGGATTGCGGAGCCCGGGCACTGAGCCTGCTCACCTCTTTTGCGGGGCTGGCGGTATGCCGGGCTATCCGGGAGGTGTGCGACCAGGAGCCGCGGCTCAAGTGGCCCAATGACGTCATCCTGGAAGGGAAAAAGGTGTGCGGCATTCTGACCAAGCTGGTCACCGATGCGGAAAACAACCGCATTACCCACGCGGTGGTGGGAATCGGGGTGAATGTGGGGCAGGAGAACTTTCCCCCCCAGCTGCGAAGCAAGGCGGTGAGCCTCCGGCAGCTGGGAAGCGGGGTCCCCCGGCCGGTGATGGCTGCCGCGCTGATCCGGCAGCTGGACCGGATCTTTACGCAGGAACGATGGCTGGATGACCCCGGCCCCGATAAAGTGGAACAGCTGAAGGCGCTTTCCTGTACCCTGGGCGCCCGGGTGACCATTGTTTCCCCCCTGGGACAGGAAGAGGGAGAAGCTCTGGATATCGACCCGGAAGGCGGGCTGGTAGTGCGGGTAAATGGACGGCTGAAAACCATTACCTCCGGCGAGGTAAGCGTCCGCGGAATGCTGGGCTATCTATAAACATGGACGATCATAAGGAAACAGGGAGTGCAGGAATGAAAACCATTCTGATTATAGATGGCCAGGGAGGCGGCGTTGGCCGGAGCCTGGTGGAAGGACTGCGGCAAAGAGAAGCAAAGGCACGGATTCTGGCAGTGGGGACCAACACCATGGCCACTGCCGCTATGCTGCGGGCGGGGGCGGATGCGGGAGCCACCGGGCTCAATCCCGTACTGGTCAATTGCCCCAGGGCGGATGTCATTGCAGGCCCTATGGGAATCGTACTGGCCAATTCCATGATGGGGGAATTCACCCCGGAGATGGCGGCGGCGGTGGCGGAAAGCCCGGCGGCCCGGGTGCTGGTTCCGGTGACCAAATGTAGTACCTATATAGCGGGTATTCAGGAAAAATCTCTGGCCCAATACATTGACGACGCGGCAGAGATGATTCTGGATCTGCTGAAAGAAAAGGAATAACCGACCAGCCCAGGCGGACCGGGACAGAGAACATTTAGTTTAGAATGTACCATCACCGGCGTTAAGAAGCGGGCTCTGTATTCCCGCTCTGAAGACACACGTTGGGTTGTGGGAATTTGTACTTGAAGCTGTTGTTTTTTGCTGAAACTGAAGCCACCGTCAAGGCCGGTGGCTTCAGTTAACCTGACGGAGCCCATTCTCAGCATGTGGTTCAAAACATCGTGAATTTTACTTCCTTTGCACCGCTTGCCGCCCCGCAAGTGGGCAGCCGATGTTCTGGTGAAATTTTTTATCCCCGGTAACTTATTGCTGGAAGCCCACTTCGCCCGACGCTTAAAGCCAAAGCTTTTGCCGGGCGCCTTCCACCGGCAGAGCCGATGATTCTTCCCTATTCATTAAAGAAAGCACCCCGCAGAACAAATTCTGCGGGATGCTTTTGGTTTGGGGAAAAATCTGATTATTTGAACATCATCAGCAGGAAACCGGCAGCCACGGCGGAGCCGAGTACACCGGCAACGTTGGGACCCATGGCATGCATCAGCAGGAAGTTGGTAGGATTGGCTTTGGCGCCCTCCACCTGGGAAACACGGGCCGCCATGGGAACAGCGGATACGCCCGCGGAACCGATGAGGGGATTGACCTTGCCGCCGGTGAGATAATACAGCAGCTTGCCAAGGAGGACACCGCCCACCGTGGAGAAGCAGAAAGCAAACAGGCCCAACCCCACGATCATCAGGGTCTGAAGACGGAGGAAGACCGTGCCGTCAGCAGTAGCGCCAACCGTGGTGCCCAGCATGATGGTGACAATGTTGCACAGCGCGTTCTGAGCAGTGTCGGACAGGCGCTCCACAACGCCGCACACCCGGAACAGGTTGCCCAGCATCAGCATACCGATCAGGGGAGCCACAGAGGGCAGAAGCAGAACGCACATCACCGTTACCACGATGGGGAAAACGATCTGCTCGCTCTTGGATACTTTCCGCAGCTGGCTCATTTTGGTTTCCCGCTCTTTTTTAGTGGTCAGCGCCCGCATGATGGGGGGCTGGATGAGGGGAATCAGCGCCATGTAGGAGTAGGCGGCCACAGCGATGGGAGCCAGAAGCTCGGGAGCCAGGTTGTTAGCCAGGAAAATGGCGGTGGGACCGTCCGCGCCGCCAATGATGCCGATGGCGGCAGCCTGAGCGGCGGTAAAGAGAGGCTCTCCGTTAATGGTGATGTAGGTGCCCAGCAGGTTGGCCACCGTAAAGGCCACGTAGATGCCCAGCTGAGCGGCAGCGCCCAGCAGCAGGCTGACGGGGTTGGCCAGCAGGGGGCCAAAATCGGTCATGGCGCCCACGCCCATAAAGATGAGGCAGGGGAAAAGGGAGCTTTTGACGCCCATATAAATGATCCGAAGAACGCCGTTGTCATACCAGTGGAGACTGGCCAGTTGGGCGGTGGCAGCGTTGACCGCCTCCTGGGTGCCTGTGCCGTCGGCGAGGGCCGCCTGAGCGGCCTTCAGGGCCTCCTGGGCAGGCGCCAGCACATCGTTCATCAGCCCGGCGGCGGGCAGATTGGCCAGCAGCATGCCAAAGGCGATGGGCACCAGCAGAAGAGGCTCAAATTTCCTGACAATGGCCATGTAGAGCAGGACAAAGGAAATAAGAAGCATGACCCCGTTTTTCCAGGCATCGGGAGTGTTGAAGAACGCCGCGAAGCCGGATTGAGCAAAGGTCTGCGCAATGATCTCAAAAAAGTTCATACTGCGTCACCTTTTAGCCCAGAACAACCAGGACATCGTCGGTGTTGACTGTGCTTCCTTTCGAAGTAAGTACCTGAGAAACAGTGCCGTCGCAGGGGGCTACAATGTCGTTTTCCATCTTCATGGCTTCCAGAACCACCAGCACCTCGCCGGCTTTAACAGCCTGACCCGCGGCCACATTCACCTTAAGAATGGTGCCGGGCATGGGGGAAACCACCTGGGTGCCGGAACCGGCCACAGGGGCGGGGGCGGCGGCGGGAGCGGGAGCAGCAGCAGGAGCAGCAGCAGGGGCAGCCACAGGAGCAGCCGCCACGGGGGCTGTGGTAACATTCAGGATCTCCGCGCTGGACTCCTCGACCTCAACCTCGTAATTCTTACCGTTCAAAGTAACAACATATTTCATAATGTGTTTTCCTCCTTCAGACACACGAATCAGATTCTTTTGATGGATTTGAAGACCAGCTTGTTGACGGGGACCCCCATTTTGTCGGCGGTGAGGGCCATGATTACGGCAGCTTCCTCATCGCTGGCGCCCTGGATGTCCACTACGCCCCGGATGGAACGGAAGGCCAGACGGTTGAGAGGGATGCCGGTCTGATGGCTGACAATAGCCATGACTGCAGCGGCCGTGGGCTCGCTGACGTCGGTGAGAGTCAGCGCGGGAGCAGCGCAGACGGGAACCGGGGCCACAGCAGGGGCGGGAGCAGGGACGGGCGCGGGAGCGGCAGGAGCAGGGGCGGCAGCGGGAGCTGCAGCCTGAGAGCCGCCGGTCACCGCCGCCATAACCTTGGACATGAGGAGGATCATGAGAGCCAGGATAATCAGCTCCATAAAGACCACCAGCATGCCGATGCCGGACAGCAGCAGACTGTCGCCCAGTCCCATGGGGATATTGGCTACTTCTCTAAGCATGGGACAGTGACCTCCTTATTTGATCTCCTGGATGGAATAGGAGAAGGTGTTCTTTTCTTTCTCGGCCCGCTTGCGGAGGAAGGGCTCTGCCTGGGCGGGGAAGGCGATGTAGGACAGAACATCCTCGTCGCTCCGGGCCAGGTCGCCGATTTCGGCACGGGCTTTCTCCACGCCGGGCTCCAGCAGATCGGCATACCGGCAGGTGACGGGCTCCTCGTCCCCCAGGATCTCCTTGACCAGGTCGGGGTTGACCTTGCCGGGGGCGCGGCCGTATTCACCGCGGACATAGGCCTTGATCTCCTTGGAAACGTTTTTGTACCGCTGGCCGGCCAGGACGTTGGCGGTAGCCTGTACGCCCACCATCTGGCTCATGGGGGTCACCAGAGGAGGATAGCCCAGATCCTCACGGACCTTGGGAGTTTCTGCCAGAACGTCGTCCAGCTTATCCAGGGCCTTCTGAGCGGTGAGCTGAGCCACCAGGTTGGACAGCATGCCGCCGGGGATCTGATAGATGAGGGCATCGGTGGCAGTGGCCATAACCACCGGGTTGAGGGTGCCGTTGGCCAGGAATTCGCCGCGGATGGGCTTGAAGAAATCGTTGATCTCTTTCAGGACCTTGTCATCCAGGTCCACGTCATAGCCGTACTCCCGCAGGACATAGGCCATGGTCTCGGTGGCGGGCTGGGAGGTGCCGCCGGAGAAGCAGGAAATGGCGGTGTCAATGACGTCGGCGCCAGCCTCCACGGCTTTGAGCAGGGTCATGAAGCCCAGACCGGTGGTGCTGTGGGTGTGGATGACGATGGGCACACTGACATTTTCCTTCAGAGCCTTGACCAGGTCGTAAGCTTCCTTGGGGCTCATGATACCCGCCATGTCCTTGACGCAGATGGACTGAACGCCCATGTCCACCATATCCTTGGCCAGCTTGACGTTGCTTTCCAGGTTATGGATGGGGCTGATGGTATAGCAGATGGTACCGGAAGCGTGGGCGCCGGCCTTGAGAGTCTCATCCACCGCTACTTCAATGTTGCGCAGGTCGTTGAGGGCGTCAAAGATGCGGATGATGTCGATTCCGTTTTCCACCGATTTACGGACGAACAGGCGAACCACATCGTCGGGATAATGCTTGTAGCCCAGCAGGTTCTGGCCCCGGAGCAGCATCTGGAGTTTGGTGTTGGGACAGGCAGCGCGGATCTTGCGCAGCCGCTCCCAGGGATCTTCATCCAGGTAGCGCAGGCAGGAATCAAAGGTGGCTCCGCCCCAGCACTCCAGGGAGTAATAGCCGGCCTTGTCCAGCGCGCTCAGGATGGGCTGAAACTTGGCAAAGGGAAGCCGGGTCGCAATAAGCGACTGGTTGGCGTCCCGAAGCACAGTTTCTGTGAATTGTACCTTCATAGTGCCTTACCTCCATGCCATGCAGAATATAGGAATGTTAAAAAATCTACCCACCCTATAATATCGAAAAACAACGAAAGAAACAATGTGTTTTTGCACAAACTATCAGCAAAAATTTCCTTTGAAACAGGGATTTTGCAGTGGAATTGTGCAGCTTTACGGTGAGCATATGGATAATTGTACAAGATTGACAAATTTAAGGCAAATTTTTATGAAACAACACCGCCAAAAGAAACGCGGTTTTTTTGGCGGTGTTGAAAAATATTTTTATTATGGGAAGGGATTTTGGGGTTTCAAAAGGCCTACATATCCCGGGAGGCCACAAAGGACACGCCGGTGCCGCAGATATCGGCCACCACCACGTCCCCCACATGGACGGGAGATTCCAATTCCACGCCGTCCAGCAAGGCCATAGCCTGGGGGATCAGGGCCTTGGGAATATCGCTGTTTGTTTTGACCGGAAGCCGGCGGTGGATCCCACCCCGGATCTTGACGGTGGAGGTGATGACCCGGGTAGGATTGGTCAGTTCTTTCTGACCATAGGCTACGCCCCGGGGACATCCGTTGCCGGTGACGGCGTAACCGTTGGCTTCATCCACCGAAAGGTGGCAGCCCTTGGGACAGACAATGCAGATCAAATTGGTCATAGCTTGGTTCCTCCTTACGCCTGATCTTCCACCGAAACAGTGAGGCACTGGCCGTCTGCCTTGTCCAGCAGGATTTTGGGGACGGTGATCTTCTCCATCTCTCCGGGGGCCATATGCTCACGCTTGAACTGGCAGAGGAGCTGTCCGCCGCTCTCCACCTTGATGACGGTGTCCCGGTAGACATTGTTGGCCCGGAAGAAAATCTCCACCCCTTTGTCCACGTTTTCCCGGCGGATCTTCTGGGGAACGGTGTAATTGACCCGGCTGCCGTTGCGGACTTCCATCACCGCGCCGGAGGCCTCATGCCCCAGGGCGGACCGGGCGGCGGCAGCGCCTGCCCGTTTGCTCTCGGCGGTGACAAAGTCCACCAGGTCGTGGACGTGGACCACGTTGCCGCAGGCAAATACGCCGGGGGCGCTGGTTTCCATGTTTTCATACACCACAGGGCCGTTGGTGCGGCGGTCGATCTCAATGGAAGCAGAGCGGGTCAGCTCATTTTCGGGGATCAGGCCCACCGAGAGGAGGACGGTATCGCAGTCAAAGACCATTTCGGAGCCGGGGATGGGACGGCGGTTTTCATCCACCTTGCTGACCACCACCTTTTCCACCCGCTCCCGGCCGATGATGTCAGTGATGGTGTGGGAAAGATAGAGAGGAATATTATAATCCTGGAGGCACTGGACAATATTGCGGTTGAGGCCGTTGGAATAGGGCATCAGCTCCACACAGGCCAGGACCTTGGCCCCCTCCAGGGTCATGCGGCGGGCCATGATGAGCCCGATATCTCCGGAGCCCAGGATGACCACCCGCTTGCCCACCATGTAGCCTTCCATATTGACATACCGCTGGGCGGCGCCGGCGGTAAAGATGCCGGCGGGGCGGTCGCCGGGGATGGCAATGGCGCCCCGGGTGCGTTCCCGGCAGCCCATGGCCAGGACGATGGAGCGGGCTTCCAGCATCTGGTAGCCTTCCCGGCTGTTGACACAGTGGACCACCCGCTCCCGGATCTCCAGCACCATGGTGTCCAGCTTCACTTCCACAGAGGCAGACTCCCGGAGCAGCCGGATGAAGCGCCCCGCGTATTCGGGACCGGTCAGTTCTTCCTTGAAGTAATGCAGGCCGAAGCCGTTATGGATACACTGGTTCAGGATACCGCCCAGCTCCTTGTCCCGCTCGATCACCAGGACCTTTTGAGCCCCGTTGTCATAGGCCTCGCAGGCGGCGGCCAGTCCGGCGGGTCCTCCGCCGATGACAATGACGTCGTAAACCATGCTGCTCATGTCATCTGCCCTCCTTTGTGGGTCCGGTAAGGATATAAGTGCCTTCCTCATCCATCAGAATCTTGGGAAGGGAAACCCCCAGTTCCCGGGCCAGGATCTCATGGACCCGGGGCCCGCAGAAACCGCCCTGGCAGCGGCCCATTCCGGCAGTGGTGCGGCGCTTGACTCCGTCAATGGACCGGGGAACGATGGGACGGTGGATGGCATCCACGATCTCCCCTTCCGTAATGGTTTCGCACCGGCAGATGACCCGGCCGTAGAGGGGATTTTCCCGGATCAGCCGTTCTTTCTCCTCAGGGGGGAGTTCCTTGAAGCGGACTACCCGGCGGCGGTCGATAAAGCGGTCTTTTTCGGCTGTTTGCAGGCCGCAGCTGCGCAGCAGCTCCACCGCCATCACGCCGATGGCCGGAGCAGAGGAAAGACCGGGAGATTTGATGCCCGCCAGATTGATGAAGCCGGGAGCCTGAGCGGATTCCTCGATGATAAAATCGGAGTGATCGCTGTGTGCCCGGATTCCGGCAAAGTTGCGGATGGAATCCCGGTAGTTGATTCCGGGGACGGATTTGGCAGCCATTTCCCGGACAAAGGCGAGGGCGCCGGCGGTGTTGTTCACCGCACCCTTGTCGGGGACATCTTCGGCATTGGGGCCCACGATCAGGTTGCCATGGACGGTGGGCGCCACCAGAACGCCCTTGCCCACCTTGGTGGGGCACTGGAAGACCACTGTGCTGACCAGGCCGCCCTGCGTTTTATCCATCATGTAATACTCACCCCGGTTGGGGAGGATGGTAAAACCACTGCCGCCTGCCATGGCGTGGACGGTATCGGCCTCCACACCGGCGGCGTTGACCACATACCGGGCTTCCACCTCCCCCTGAGGGGTGGCAAGGCGGTAGCCGCCGCCGGGCAGCCGGCTGATGGCAGTGACGGGGGAACTGAGCCGAACTTCCACGCCGTTGCGGACGGCGGTTTCGGCCAGAGCGATGCAGAAATCCCAGGGGTTGACGATGGCGGCGGAAGGGGCGTACAGGGCGCCCACCACCTGGGGATTCAGGTTGGGCTCCATGGCCAGAACTTCCTCGCGGTCCAGCACCCGGACTCCGGGTACGCCGTTGCGGATGCCCCGGTCGCAGAGGGCGCGCACCGTATCCATCTCCTCGGCAGAAAAGGCAAGGACCAGGGAGCCGGTTTCTTTCCGCTCCACATCCAGCTTTTCGCACAGCTCTTTGACCATCCGGACCCCTTCCACGTTGAGCCGGGCCATAAGGGTGCCGGGCTCCGGATCGTACCCGGCATGGAGAATGGCGCTGTTGGCTTTGGTAGTGCCGTTGGCCGCGTCGTTCTGGGCTTCCAGCACAACGGTCTTCAGCTGGTAGCGGGAAAGCTGATACGCCGTTGCCGCGCCCACAATGCCGCAGCCGATGATCGCTACATCATACATCACTGGTTCCTCCTCTTTTTGCTTCATCATGAAAAAAGAGCCAAAGCAAACAAAGCCCTCAGGGGCTTGTTTACCTTGACTCAAAATCTCACAAGATAAAACTCTACGCTATCAGTATAGCACAGCGGCGGAAGCGGCACAAGGGGAAAGACAAATTTTACAAACGCAGACGCCGGGGCGGCCTTTTTGCGGGCAGAGGGTGGGCCGCCTGCAAAATGATCCGCGCCCCCTGAGGGATCTGCGCCGGCAGAGGGGGCGGGGTTACCCTAACGGAAAGCCCCGGCGCTTTTATAAAGAAGAAGCTTGAACCGGTGATGGCTTGTGCAGCCGCTGTGAGCAAAGAAAATTTTATGCAGCGCCGGGCGTTTGGCTGGGAGGGCAACACAGGAAGGCAAGCTCACAGCCCGGGAGACAGCTGCTCCAGGTCATAGGGGGTTTCCTGATAAACAAAGTAGTTGAGCCAGTTGACGTACAGCAGATTTGCGTGGCTGCGCCACTGGAGGGGTGGCTTTTTATTGGGATCGCCTCCGGGATAATAATTGACCGGGGGACGAATGGGCAGTCCCTTTTCCAGATCCCGGCGGTATTCTGCGCCCAGGGTGTCCCGGTCGTATTCCGAGTGGCCGGTGACAAAAAACTGGCGGCCATTACGGCTGGCGGCGATATACAGGCCGGCTTCCTGGGAGGTGGCCAGGATCTCCAGCCCCGCCCGGACGGCATCCTCCATGTCCACGGTGGTATGACGGCTGTGGGGCGCCATAAAGGTTTCATCAAAGCCCCGCAGCAGGGGGTGGGCACAGTCCCGGGTCTGGTGGGCAAAGACGCCGAACAGCTTTTCCGGGAGGGGATGCTTGGGAATATCGTAATGGTAGTACATTCCGGCCTGAGCGCCCCAGCAGATATGGAAGGTGGAATAAACATGGGTTTTGGTCCACTCCATGATGGCACAAAGCTCCTCCCAGTAATCCACCTCCTCAAAGGGCAGGTTCTCCACCGGCGCGCCGGTGATAATCATGCCGTCAAAGCGCTGGTGGCGGATCTCCTGAAAGGTTTTATAAAATTTCGTGAGATGTTCCTGAGGCGTGTTTTTGGAAAGGTGGGTGGATACCTGAAGCAATTCTATGTCTACCTGGAGAGGGGAGTTGCCCAGCAGCCGCAGCAGCTGAGTTTCCGTTTCGATTTTCTTGGGCATCAGGTTCAGGATGACGATGCTCAAAGGGCGGATGTCCTGATGAACGGCCCGTTCCTCCGGCATGACAAAAATATTTTCACTTTCCAGGATACGGAAAGCGGGAAGCTGATCGGAAATTTTTATGGGCATGGAGGCACCTCGTTCCGGCCGCCTGTGGGGGCGGCATATTTTCCTCATCAGTATAGAGGAAAAAAGCCCGGGACGCAAGATTTCCTTGCGGGAGGACGGGCTTTTGGCTATAATGAAAGCATCTCAGACGACGGGGCGTTCCCGGTCCCGGCGGAAAGGAGAATTTTATGCTGCAGACTCTTAAAAAACCTATGCTGGCGCTGTTGGCGGCGGCGCTGCCCCTGACTTTGCTGGCCCCCTTTCACGAGACTCAGGCGCTGGTGATAGGCTCCTCCGATCTGTCCTCCTCGTCTTCCTCCCAAGAGGACTGGCGGGATGACTTGGGCTGGCCCTGGACGATTCCTGAGGACAATGATACCGACAAGTTTTGGGCAGATATTCTTCAAAAGATCCGTACCGGAAAAGAAGGGGAAGTCATTGAGGCTGATGCGCGAAATACCGAGTATATCGTTCCCCGTGTGATTACCGAGACCAATCAATACGGCGTGGTGGTACGGGTGATTTTCCGTTCCCCGTCCACAGGAGAAAAACGCACTGTCATTCTCAGCCGTGAGACGGTCAAGCCGGTGGAGGCGGGGGTGCTCTATTACCCGTGGAAGGAATTTGAAAAACTCTACCTTCCGGAAGAGAAGAGCGAAAGCCTTTCCTCCAGTCAGGCTCCGACACCTCAGGCCACCTGTCCCCCGGCAGGCCCTGTTGCCCCCGTTTCTCCGACACCTCCGGTACCGCCCTCTCCTCCAGAGCCTGCTGTACCCTCCCAAACTCCTGATCCTGGCCCTATAACAGAACAGGATCCTCTCCCGGAGTCGGGAACACAGCTTCCGGAGGAGGCAGAGAAGGATTTTGCCCTTCCTGAGGCAACCCCCAATGCCCCTACCGGCATGTCGGAAGGGGGCGTCCTTTCGGTAGGGGCAACACTGTCCCTGGGCGGAATGCTCTCCCTGACGGTTTTTGCCGTGGGTCTGTTGGGCGGCCGGCGCAAAAGCAGACTGTGAACCCCCAAAAAGGATAGGGGGAACCTGCGGATGCAGTGCCCGGATGCATCGGATTTATACGGTATATATAATAATGTATAATCTTTACAAAAACCGCCATACTACCAGAGACAAAACCACCCTAAAACCAGCAGTGGCAAAGCCTCTGAAAAAATATTCAAAAAACTTGAAAAAACCTGTTGACAGAATCAATGGGGTGTGGTATTATAACTAAGCTGTCCCGCGGGGACAGCGAGAAGCACCTTGAAAATTGAACAACATCGAAACTTAGAAACTGAGAAACGAAGCCCTTGAAAAGG
>CASEAH010000038.1 GCA_949285935.1 uncultured Oscillospiraceae bacterium | reverse complement strand
GCCGCCGGGAAAGGCCCCAGCCAGATCGCCCGGCAGCTGACGGCGGAGCAGGTGCTCAACCCCTCCAACTATTACTTCCGCCGGACAGGAGCGGCCCTCTGTGGATTGGACACCAGCCAGCCCTGCCACTGGTCGGGGGCGTCGGTGGCCCACATCCTGGACAACATCGTCTACCGGGGCCATACCCTGGGGCTGCGGACCACCACCGTCTCCTACAAGAACAAGGCGGAGGTAAAGCGCCCGGAGAGTGAGCAGGCGCTGGTGGAGAACACCCACGAGCCCCTCATCTCCCAGGAGCTCTGGGAGATTGTCCGGGAGGTGCGCCGGCACAAGCGCCGGGCGCCCAAGCACATGGAGGAGCCGGGGCTGTTCTCCGGGCTGGTCTACTGCGCCGACTGCGGCGGGTATTTGGTGCTCTGCCGGACCGAGAAGATGCGGGAGGATCAGTACTACTTCCGGTGCTCCACCTATGGCAAGAAGGGGAAGGCGTTCTGCACGCCCCATCAGATCCTGGAACGGGATCTGAAAGCCATTGTTCTGGACGATCTGAAAAGGGTCACCCATTTCGCCCGGAAGAAGGAGCGGCAGTTTGCCGAGTACATCCAGCAGAAAAACAGCGCCCAGCTGCGCCGGGAGATCTCCCGGCTGCAAAAGGAACTGGACGCTGGGAAGAAGCGGTGCGGGGAGTTGTCAGCGCTGTTCAAGCGGCTCTACGAGGACAATGTGCTGGGTCGGGTGACCAACGAGCAGTTCCGGATGCTCTCCGCCGACTACAACGCCGAGCAGAAGGCGCGGGAGGAAGCCATCCCCAGGATGGAGGCCAGGCTGGAAGAACTGCGGGCTTCTGTCGCCAACGTGGAGGCCTTCATTGAGAAAGCCAAGCGGTACACCGCCATAGAGGAGCTGACGCCGGACCTGCTGCGGTTGTTCATCCGGCGGATCGAGATCGGGGAACGGGGAAAGAAATACTCCCGCAGCAGCGGGCAGAGCGTGCGCATCTTCTACCGGGATATCGGCGCGGTGGACAGCGGGATGTTGCCGGGTGAAGCAAAGCCCGCCTTATCCGCATCCCTGCTTAACTCGGAATCAGCCAATATCCCACAACTGCAAGATATTCCCGCATAACGGAAAAGGCGGACAGCCATAGCTGTCCGCCTCCTAGCCCCCCGGGGCTCCGATGGGTCAGATTTCGTACCTATCGATAGGCACCCGAGGCGGCTGTTTTATTTACAGGATCACATATTGCAGAACACACAGGTAGTGGAAGACACTGCCGCCCAATACGAAAAAGTGCCATACACCATGCATATAGCGTTTCTTCTTCATTGCGTAAAACAGGATTCCTACGGTATAAAAGAGTCCTCCTGCCACCAACAGCCCCAATCCCACGGTCGGAAGTCCTTCCGCCAAAGGCTTAAAGGTGACCACAATCGACCATCCCATAATGAGGTAGCATGCCATGGAAAAATATCGGAAGCGCTGGATGCTGATAACATTAAGGAGGACGCCGATCACTGTGGCTGCCCAGATAAAGGCAAACAGATACCAACCGGATGTATTGCGAAGGGTTATCAGCGTAAAGGGAGTATACGTCCCGGCAATCAGCAGAAAAATGCTGCAATGATCCAACACCCGGAAAATTTCCTTCAGGCGCGGCCGGGTAAAGGAGTGGTACAGGGTAGACATCACATACAAAATCATCAGGGAGGCACCGTAAATGATGGATGCAGCCAATTTGAACCCATCCCCCTGTAAGGCGGATGCGGCTACCAACAAAGTAGTTCCTACAATGGCAAAAACCGCTCCCACGCCATGGGAAACTGCATTGAGTATTTCTTCTCCTGTGGTATATCGCTTTAAAATATCATCTGGATTCACCATCATGGCCTCCTTTGACGTTTTATGTAAGAGCATTCCTTTCACACTGCCGGACAAAATTTTTTCTGCTCTCTTCCACAGGTTTAAATATCCAGTATCAGTATATCCAAACCGGGAATGGATTTCCCCTTTACCATTCGATATTAAACACTTTTATATATGGTATATAAAACTATATACTATATTATATCATGTCGTCCTGTAAGTCAACAGATTTATTCTTGACTTGGAGGGTTCAGGGGCATATAGTAAAGTTGAAATATTACTTTCTCAGGAGGTTGCTATGAATACTGCCCAACGTTTTCTCCGTTATGTTGGTTTTGATACCCAGTCGGCCCCGGATCAGGAGACTGTCCCCAGCACACAAAAACAGCTGGCACTGGGGCGTTTGCTGGCTCAGGAGCTGAAAGAAATGGGCGCCGAAGATGCCCGTCTGGATGAACACGGCTATGTCTATGCTTCCCTTCCTCCCACACCCGGTCTGGAGGACCGCCCCGTTCTGGGCTTTATTGCCCACATGGATACTGCCCCCGCCTGCAGCGGCACCAACATCAAAGCGCGGATTGTCCCCAACTATAACGGTGAAGACATCCTGCTCAATCCCACCCTGGATCTCCATCTTTCGCCTGAGGAGTTTGAATGCCTGGAACGCTGCAAGGGTCAGGATCTGATCGTTACCGACGGCACCACTCTTCTGGGGGCAGACGACAAGGCGGGCGTGTCCGAGATCATGTCCATGGCCCAGCTCGTTCTGGAAGAAAAAATCCCCCACGGCCCCATCCGTATCGCTTTTACCCCTGATGAGGAAGTGGGGAATGGCCCTGCTTATTTTGATGTCCAGGGTTTTGGTGCAGATTTTGCCTATACCGTGGACGGCGGGGAACTGGGAGAACTGGAGTATGAGAATTTCAATGCCGCCAATGTCAAGGTTGCTATCCGGGGCAAAAGCATCCATCCCGGTTCTGCCAAAAACAAGATGGTCAATGCTCTGCTGGTAGCCATGGAGCTGCATCGCCTGCTCCCCCCTGAGCAAAATCCCGCCTATACCGAAGGATATGAAGGCTTTTTCCATTTGGATCAGCTTCAGGGAACTGTGGAAAAAGCTTCTATGGAATATCTGATCCGGGATCACGACGCTGCTCGCTTCCAGGAAAAAAAGGATCGTTTTCTGGCTGCTGCAGAATATCTCAACAGTGTTTATGGTGCAGGCACCGTCACGGCTGTTATCTCTGACTCCTACCGCAACATGAAAGAGCAGATCCTTCCCCATTTTCATCTCATCCGCAACGCCCGTCTTGCCATGGAAGAACTGGGGATCTCTCCCATGGTGGTGCCTATCCGCGGCGGTACGGACGGGGCCCGGCTTTCCTTCATGGGACTTCCCTGCCCCAACCTGTGTACCGGCGGTTTCAATTTCCATGGTCCTTTTGAATTTATTCCGGTGCAGGCTATGGAAAAAGTAACACAGCTTCTGGTCGCTTTGGTAAAGCGTTACGCCTCATCTGATTGGGACCAATAAAGCAAACGGCCTTTTGATTTCCATATAATGTATCCCCTATCGTTCAGAAATATGCCGGGATCTGAAGGGCTTTTCAGCTCATGATTCTCCAAGCTTTTATTTTGCAGAACGATTCTGACGTTGCTTCTGACGGGATGAGAAAAATTCATACCATCCCATTACCCTTTTCCTTTTGATTTGGATATTGGGAGTGCAGCTGTTTTTAAAGCCACCGGATAACCCGGTGGCTTTTTCATTCAATAAAAATTTGTGCAGAGTGTCTTAAAGACTTCCCTGCACAAAAATTTTTGAGGATGGTTCCTGTATCTTCACGGCTGAACCTCATAAGCGTAGGGGAGCAGTTCTTCCACCGGGACTTTAAACAGCCCCTCTTCCCCCGAGAGGATCACCCGGCAGCCGGGAGCATAATGACAAAGCATTTGACGGCAGTTGCCGCATGGCGGCAGGACTCTCTCGCCTTCTGCTCCTTCCACTGCTACAATCGTTTCAAAGCTTCTCTGGCCATGGGTCATGGCAGCTCCAAGGGCAATAAATTCTCCACAGGCTCCATGAACAGAATAAAGATTGATCCCGGTATAGATCTCCCCATCGGTACAGAGCACCGCCGCGCCTACTGTGTGGTCAAAACCTACCGGGTCATAGCTGCGGCTGATCGCTTTCCGTGCCTCTTCTACCAGCTGAAGATCCCGGTCTGTAAGACATTCTTTCATATCTGTGCAGCCTCCTGTCAGCTACTCGTCAGCCCTGGGTCCTCTTTGCCATCAGATCGGCATTGGTGCTGTAAATAACCGCATTCCGGGCGCTGATCCGTCCCTGCTTGTACAGTTCCAGGATGCTTCCGTCCATGCTTACCATGCCTTCTCCCGCGGAAGAATAAATAACGGTATCCATCTGATGGATTTTGGATTCCCGGATCATATTACGGATGGCTCCGTTGCAAAGCATGATTTCAAAGGCAGGGGCTACAGAGCCGTCCTCAGCGGGAATAAGCTGCTGACTTACCACTCCCTGCAATACCATGGAAAGCTGCACCCGTACCTGGGCCTGCTGGTTGGGAGGGAAAGCGTCAATGATCCGGTCGACGGTATTGGCTGCTCCCACCGTATGTAGAGTGGAAAAAACCAGGTGCCCTGTTTCAGCAGCGGTCATAGCTGTGGCGATGGTTTCCTGGTCCCGCATTTCTCCCAGCAGGATCACGTCCGGCGCCTGGCGCAGCGCCGCCCGGAGAGCAGTCACATAGCTCGCCGTATCGGTAGAGATCTCCCGCTGGCTCACCACACTCTTTTTGTGGCTGTGCAGGTATTCGATGGGATCCTCCAACGTAATGACATGGGCATTGCGGGTATTATTGATCCGGTCAATGATACAGGCCAGGGTAGTGGACTTGCCGCTTCCCGCCGGGCCCGTAACCAGCACCAGGCCTTTGGTCCGCTGAGAAAGGTTCAGCACTGTTTCCGGGATTCCCAATGCCTGGGGATCCGGCAGGTCAAAGGCGACCACCCGGATCACCGCAGCCAGGGAACCCCGCTGGCGGTAAGCACTGACCCGGAAGCGGGATACACCCTGCAGAGAAAAGGAGAAGTCATCATCACCCGTTTCCCTCAGGATGTTCATATCCCGCTCTCCTGCCATTTGATAAACACCGGCAATCAGTTCCGCCGTCCGGGCCGGAATCAGCTTTTCACCTTCCTGGGCTATGATCTGGTTGCCAATCTTATAAGCCAGCGGCAGGCCTGAAACCATAAAAATATCTGAAGCGCCTTTGCGTACCGCTTCCTGAAGCATCTGCGTCAGTTCCATGGAGCACCATCCTTATACAGAGATTTCCGGGCTGTTTTCAGGAAGAAGCCCCATCTTCTTCCATCTGCGGCAAACCGGTCATCAGACCGGGCATCTCCGGCTCCTCCCATTCCTGCACAGAGGCCACCGCCCATTCCAGACGTTCCAGCTTCCCACCTTCCCGGTAGTACCGCTGGGACGCATCCACCCGCACCTGCAAGACCCTGCTTTCACTTACCGGGACCTGATATTCCAGGATCAGCACCGGGGCGGCAGGGTTTTCATCCATGTCTGCAATGGTCACTCCTTCCAGCTCGGAAGTAAGGATGTGACGAAGCAAGACGGAATATGCCTCCCGCTGTGTCAGGCCGTCGGGAAGGATGTCGCTGTAAGGGAACGGTTCGGCTGCGGTTTCTCCTCCCTTTTGGGGATCGGCCGCGATAAAATCGGAAATCGCGCCGAAAAAGCCATCCAGCCACCAGTTGCCTGTTTGAAGCGTCTCTCCAAAAAACTGCGCGGCAGCATCCTTGAGGCTGTCCCCAAAAGACTTCTGATATTGGGCATAAATCTGGGCCGTGGCATAGCTCAGATCCATGCTTTGATCGATCTGCATCAGCAATTCTTCCGCCTGAGCGTCTGCTGCGTAGTAGTCTGCCGTCTCATCCGCCACCCGGAGCGTCAGCCGATAATCAGCATTGGCTGATACCAGCGACAACGTGGCAAAGGTGGTCAGGCAAAGGACCACAAAAATGACCAGGATGGATGAGCTTCCCACGCTGATTCCGGTATTGATTTTCTTTCCGGCCACAAGGGTCCCCCCTTTCCATAAAATTTAGAAGCGGCGCCGCACTTCCAGGCGCGGCCTCCTGAGAAGCTTTTCATAAAACAAAATGGACCATCCAGCTTTTCCAACTGTGGTATTTTGCCAAAACAGATCATAGCTGCGCTTTCCCGGCCCTCAATTGCGAACCGGCGTGGATCGTCCAAAACTCCCGGGTGTTCAGCCCAGATATTTTTTTACTTCAATGCTGTAAATTTCTTCTTCCTCTCCCTGTTGCTGATCTTCCGTCAGCCTCCGCATTGCCACATGGGCCCGGATCAGACCATTTTCTGTCTCTTCCGGAGTCAGGACCAGCAGATACCGGGCGCTTTCGGGAGATTCCAGCCGTGTCCAATCGCCATCGAACCACGCCGCATAGCCGTCTGAGTATTCCGAAAGGCCCAGCGTTTCCATCAGTTTTTGAGGATCACCGTTGACTGCCTTGTAGGTCTCTGCGGCAGACTGAACCTGACGTACCGCTTCGTTAAGGTCCCGGTTTTGACCGCTGATGACATGTGCTTTAACGAATAAATTGACGCACACCGCGCTGGCTATGGAAAAAAACAGGATCAGGATCACCATTTCCAGCAGGAACAAACCCGATTTGGGTGTTCTGTGGATCGCCATGGCGTTTCCTCCTTTAATCAGTTTTGCCGCTTCAGCAGCGTGGGGCTACCGACATCTGTGACACCGTTCCGTCGGCGCTGATCACTTCCAGCCGGACCAGGCGGTCCTCTGTCAGCTCTACATGGAATTCCGTGATTTCCATAATGCTCTGCCCGTCGGCAGGCTCCAGCTCCAACCCCTGGGGGATCAGAAGCTCCCGAAGCTTGCCTCCGTCCGCATAGATATAAGTCTCGTATACACTTCCGTTTACCGTCTGCTCCAGCACCAGCGCGTCGCCGTCGCCAAAAGCTTGTACCGAAACCGCTCCCGCCCGGTCGTTCTGGCGGATCTTTTCAGCAATATAAGTGACAGAAGTGCGGGAATCATAGCTGCGGCGCATTTCCGCCACAGTGGACCGGTAGACATCCGCGCCGATCATCACCACAGCAAGGGCGGACAGGGCAAAGACGCAGAACAAAGCAAGGGTAAACAAAAAATCAATGAGATGCCCCCTGTCTCCGATTTCTCTCATGCTCTTCACTCCCCGCTGTCATTGGTTATGTGGTCCCCAGTCTCGCCATCCACCGGAAACACCGCGATATCCGGCATCAGGTTGGAGGCAAAACCCATGTAATGTACAATATACCGGTCATGGTCGATCATCAGCCCATAATGCTCTTCCAGATAACTTACGCTCTGGGGATACTGCCCCTCCACAGCGTAGCACTGCACCGCCGCCCGGCGGATGGCTTCTTCCGTAGACGCCAGCTGCTGCGCCCGGGTGCTTTGTTCCACATCCCGGACCCCCCAAAGCACCAGCGCCCCTGTCAGCAGGAAAAATCCGATGGGCAGGGCCATTTCCTGGAAAAAGGTATGCTCTTTTCTGGTTTTTCCAAAGCGGTTCATACCGTCAGCCCCCTTTCATCTTCCCCGGCATCAGCCGATGGAGGACATGATCCCCATCAGGGGCAGCATCACCGAAAGCAGGATCATCCCCACAATGACCGACAGCACAGCCACCAGGGTCGGCTCCAGGATAGAGAGAATGTGGCTGATCTCGGTGTCGATCTCTTCTTCATACCGCTGGGCAATTTTTTTCATCACCGAATCCACCGCGCCGGTGCGGAAGCCAACGGCAATCATCCGGGAGTAGACGCCGGAAAAAATTTCCGCCTGGACCACCGCGTCCGCAAAAGAGGTGCCGCCGGCAATGAGATCCCGCACCCGCTGTATCTTCTGACGGGCGTCAGGATTCTCCACCAGGTGGGCCGCCATGGCAATGGACTGATCCACATCCAGGCCGCTGGAAAGCATCAGAGACATAGCCGAGGCAAACCGCCCGGACGCCACCTTGGCAGACAATCTGCGGGCAGCAAGAAAAGAACCGGAAATCCGCCGGATCTTTTCTCTGCCCGCCGGCGTGCGGCTCAGCCAAAGCAGGGCTGCCGCAGCCACCAGAATCACTCCCACGATCACAGCGGAATAGCGGCTGAGAGCCATGCCAAAATTCATAACGCCCTGGGCAAAGGCAGACATTTCTCCCCCCAGCTGGCGGAACACCTGGCTGAAAATGGGCAGGACGCTTACCACCAGCACCACGATCACCGCCAGCATCATCACGATCATCACCGCGGGATAGGTCACCGCGTTGCGGATGCTTTTGCTGATGGCTTCATTACGCTCATAGTAGGCGCAGAGGGAGTCCAGCACCTCGTCCAAACGTCCGGATGTTTCACCGATCTCTATCATATCCACTACATATTTGGGGAAGCATCCTGCTTCCTGCAGAGCATGATGCAGAGGCCTTCCCTCCTCCGTAACCGTCATAAGGCTCCGGATGATCTCCTGCCCCCGGCTGTTCCCCGTATCGCCCAGCATAATGGCAAGGCCTTCCTGCACAGAAATGCCGGCTTTGACGATCAGGGATAACTGGGCGCAGAAGGCGGATATCTCATTGGGGGAAAGCTGTTTTTTCCCGTTTTCAATGACTGCCATGGGTCATTCCTCCGTTCAGGCTTCCCATGCTCAATAATAGAACATGGCGTTATAATTGCTTCCGTTTCCGATATAGGCCATAATATCAGGACTGCTGTTGCCGCTGGATGCAAAGGTTGGATCCATCCGCACCCAGGACTGCCCGTCAAAATAGATAATCCCGTTGACCCACCCCACATCAGTGATGTAGGTGGAGATCCATGCATGATAAATATTGCCCGCATAGCCCACCACCAGCTTGGTGGGAATCATCTGGCTGCGGAGCATGGCGGCCATTACCGCCGCGTAATCAAAACAGATGCCCTTGCCCGTAGCCAAAATGTTGTCTACAGAAGGCAGGTACCCAAAGCCAAAATTTTGCGCTTTATAAAAATCATAAGAAATATTGTTGATCACGTAGTTATAGACGTTTTCCACAATCTGCAGGTCGCTTTGGGCACTGCGGGACAGCTCTGCCCCCATATTGACGGTATTGCATCCGGCCCAAAAATTTACATATTGGTTGGGATACAGAAAAGGGAGCGTGGAGGCGCGCAGGCTGGCAGTAATATATTGGCTGAACGCCGTACTGTACTGATTGCCTCCAATATTCTCGTAAACGCCGATGGTGTAGCCGCCGCTGCCGGAAGAAAGCGGAAAGACATCGTATCCGCCGTCCATGCGAATGGTATATGTATACTGGCTGCCGCCATCCGGAGTAATGAGCACCCGGACCTTGGAGCTGTTGCCGGTATATTTGATCATCACATATCCTTCACTGGTATTGGAGGCGTCAATGGTCACCAGACTGTTGCCATACACCTCGGTCCCCGACGCCACCGGAGAAAGCACTGTATAGGTGGGATCCTTCAACGCAGTATCCCCTTCTCCTTCGGAAGCGCCGGTCTGGGGCAGTTCTTCCTGAGGCTTCTGCGTCTCCTGGAATGATGAAGATGCAGAGATTTCCTGCGTTTCCCCACCTGCCAGCGGTTGTGTCTGCCCGCTTTCACGGGAATCTTCTTCCGGACTTTCCTCTTCTGATAACTCCCCGTCGTCTTCTGCTTCTTCACCGCCCGATCCCTCATCCGTCATCATCTGGCTGAAGGATTCGGAGCCCGACAGGAATGATACCATTCCGTCTCCAGGTTCTTCCCCGGAAGACGGGGCTCCGCCGCTGGAGCAGGCACACGTCAGCGTCAGCATCAAAGCCAGCATCAGCGCCGCTGTTCGTCTCAAATTTCTTTTCATGCTGACGTCACCTCCTTTTGTTCTTTCACGGGATCCGGTTCGGGTTGCCGGTCATACGGTACCGCGTCCGGTTCCCAGGCATAAGGCTTTTCCATTCCATCCTGCCATGGTTTATAGTCATACTCCGCTGTGGTCTCCACAGCCTGATCCTGTCGTGCCACCACAATAATGCGGTTAAGGCTGGTTCCAATAGGATCGCAGGATACCAGCGTCAGGCAGGAATATCCCTGGGCCTGAATGGGATCCCAGTTATCGGGAGCAACCACATAGGTTTTTTCGTATATGTACCGATATGTTTTCCCCTGCCAGTCCAGGTAAAAATAATCTCCGGCGGAAAGATTGTGTACATAATAGAAAATCGCCCCGTCAATATCCCTGTGCCCCGCAATGCTGACATTTCCCCCGTTTTCCGAGGGCATCTGAGCATATTCAAAAAGTCCCGGCCCCCGCGACAGTTCTTCATCGCCGGTGCCGTCCTGCACCTGGACGCTTTCCACTCCCAGGCGGGGGATGGTCAGGGTCATCTCCCCGTTTTGATATTTTTCTCTCCGGTCGCTGAGATAAAGGTGCCCCGCCTCCAGCAATGGCTCTTCCGGGACCGATGGGGCGGAAATTTCAGGCCGGGAAGCGGATGCGGGCTGTGATGAAACACTTTGAGGAAGATCCGCCTCCCTGTCGGGCCGCAGGACCCATATCCCTCCCGCAATCAGCAGGGCTCCTATCCCAAGCAGCAGAAAAGTCTGCCATAACAGCTTTTGACTTTCCCGTCTGCCGCTACCTGAATTGTTTTCTCTGTTCAACCCCATACTCCTGTTCCCAGATCTGTTTACCCATCCACTAACATTATATCGGATTTTCAAAAAAAATAAAGCCGCTTTAAGGAAATCCTTTAAGGGAAAACGCCTGTACCCCTCCATAATTCCATGCCGAAATCCGGCCCGGCTGATATCACATCGGCTTCGGGAGGATATGCCCAAGTCACCCTATCATTTGATTCGGATACAGCGCAGTTGGCAGCGCGCCTGCTTTGAGAATATTGCCATGGCTCCTTACAATTTCATATCAGGGTATGGCGTGGTTGGCAACACATATGGATTGAGAGAAAATGTCCCCGTCTCCTGGTACCTTCCCGAGATGTATGCTATAATAAGTATAAATATAACGCAGATTTTTTGGGGGGATGCTTTGTGGTACCAAATACCGTGTCTGCTTCTCCTGACCGGCAGCCCCAGGTGCGCATCACCATGCTGGGGGGATTCAGCCTTACGGTAGCGGGCAGCACCATCAACGACAGCAGCAGCCGTGCCCGCCAGCTATGGAATCTTCTGGAATATCTGATTACCTTCCGCAACCGCGATATTTCTCATGAAGAACTGATTTCTGCCCTGTGGCCCGATAACAGGATCGACAATCCTGCCAATGCCCTGAAAAATCTGATCTATCGGATCCGCTCGGATCTGGCGGAGAACAGGGTCCCGGATTCCATGGATTTTATCCTGTACAAACGAGGGACCTATTCCTATAACAACTCTCTGCCTACTTTGGTGGATACCGAAGAATTTGAGCGTCTCATCCGTACCGCAGGCAATCTTTCTCTGCCTCCTGAGGAGCGTATTTCCCTGTATCAGGCAGCTCTCAAACTGTACACGGGCGATTTCCTTCCCAAATCTTCCTCCGAAGCCTGGGTAATCCCTTTGGCGACTTATTTCCACAGCATGTACCTGAAAGCCGCCGCAGAAGTTATCCATCTGCTGGAAAGCCAGAAGAGATACGAAGATGTGGTGGATATCTGTGAAGCGGCTGTCACTGTGGATCAGCTGGAGGAATATTTTCATGAATCGTTGATCCGTGCCCAGCTGGCTATGGAGCGTCCCCAGAAAGCCATGGCCCATTATGAATATGTCACCGGGCTGTTTTATCGGGAACTGGGAGTGAAGCCCTCCGACTCTTTAAGAGGGCTGTACCGGGAAATCGCAGGCCGTATGACCCATACGGAAAGTGATCTGGATGCCATCAAAGAGGATCTCCGGGAACCCCACGAAGCACGCGGCCCCTTCTTTTGCCCCTATGAGGTATTCCGGGACATGTATCAGCTGGAAGCACGCTCTGCCAGCCGTACCGGGCGCTCGGTCTTTGTGGCGCTCATCACCCTGACTGCCTCACCTTCCAAAATCCCTGACCCGCAGTTTTCCGCCAAGGCAATGGCCCGCCTTAAAACGGCCATTTGTTCCAGCCTGCGCCGGGGGGATGTGGTATCCCTGTTCAGCCCCACCCAGTATGTACTGATGCTCCCCTACCTCACCTTTGAGAACGGGCAGATGGTGATGGAGCGGATCATCCGACGGTTCAAAAAGGAGAATCCCCGGATCCCAGTGTCCCTGGAATACCGTCTTCAGCCACTGGATCCTGTTGTGTAGCATTTTTATAAAACCCCTGCGGACTCTGTGTCCCCAGGGGTTTTGCAGTAATTTTCTCCAAATTAGTTGTTGACATGTTGTTTGATTTTACTATAATACTACCTTGGCATTGAACTATGATTCCAAGGAAAGAAGCGTGTTCCAAAATGAACGATCCTGCGCGGCTTACGTCTCCCCATCACCTGTTCTCCCTTACCTGGCCCATTTTTGTGGAGCTGGTGCTCCTGATGCTGGTGGGAAATGTGGATCAGATTATGATTTCCCGCTTCTCCCAGAATTCCGTGGGAGCCATCGGTAATGCCAATCAAATCATCAACGTCCTGATCCTCACCTTCAGTGTGATCAGCATGGCTTCCACCATTCTCATTACCCAGTACCTGGGTTCCGGGAATCAACAGCGGGTACGGGAAATTTATGCCATTTCCCTGGTGGTCAATATTCTTTTCAGCCTGGTCAACAGTGCGGTCATTCTTTTGCTCAACCGCGAGATTTTCCAGCTCATGCGTGTTCCGGCCGAGATTTTGGACGAAAGCAGCCTGTACATCTCCATCATCGGCGGATGCATGATCCTGCAGGGGGTCTATCTTACCTTTTCCGCGTTTTTCCGGGCCAACGCCATGATGAAGGAATCCATGTTCATTTCCATTCTGGTCAATCTGCTGAATATCGCAGGCAATGCTGCTCTGCTGTGGGGTGTGGGGCCCCTTCCGCCTCTTGGGATCGTGGGAGTGGCCATTTCCAGCAACTTCAGCCGTCTGGTGGGCATCCTGGTCATCATATGGATTTTTATACGGCGATTCGGGCCCTGCATTTCTCTGCGGTATCTGCGCCCTCTTCCCCGCAGACAGCTTCATCTTCTTCTTTCCATCGGCCTGCCTTCCGGAGGCGAGTCTCTTTCCTACAATATCACCCAGATCGTCATCCAGGGCTTTGCCAATCTTTTTGGCACTCTGGTCATCAACGCCAAAGTCTACTGCTCCATGTTTGCCATGCTTTCCTATGTCTTCTCCTCTGCCCTTTCCCAAGCCTGCCAGATCGTGGTGGGTTTCCTGATCGGAAGCCGGGATCCTGAAAGTGCCGACCGCCAGGTTCGCCTTACTCTGCGGGTCTCTCTTCTGGTATCCACATCCGTTTCCCTTCTGCTGTTTGCGTTCTATCGTCCGGTTTTCGGGATATTCACTTCCGACCCTCAGGTGCTGGCGTTGGCCCGGGTGATTATGGCTATTGAAATCCCCCTGGAAATCGGCCGGGCAGTCAATATGACCATGGTCCGCTGCCTGCAGGCTGCCGGAGACATCCGGTTCCCCATCGCTTTGGGCATCCTGTGTATGTGGGGGCTGGCGGTAGGGCTGGGTTATCTGCTGGGAGTGGTGCTGGGCTGGGGTCTGGCAGGGATTTGGGCCGCTATGGCCATTGATGAATGTGTTCGGGCTGTCTGCTTCCTGATCCGGTGGAAAGGCGGCAAATGGCGCACCATTGGCCTGATCCAGAATGTATGAGGTTTTTGTACGGTTCGGCTCCCAGTCAGGAGACACTGCGTTCCTCCGCAGTCACAGGATCTTCCCTTTCTCTTTTTGTACTGTTTTATAACCGGGACGGCATACCAAAACGCCCCATGATTTTGAAAATAACAGGACCCCGGCATTCTTTGCCGGGGTCCTGTTATTTTTAATTGTACCGGAAAACCACCTGCTTTTTCAGCGGCACTGCCCTGTAAAAGGTTTCAAGTATCTGGCAAAGCAAATTGCTGCCGGACACTGTTCACCGGCAAAAAGTACCATCTGTTTACAGGCTACAGGCTGCAGTTGTAAGCGAAACAGCATTCTGCACATTCTGAAAATTTCATCGGCAACAGAGCCTTGGAGGATCTGCCGGGAATGCCGTTGATGCCAGCGGTTGTGTCTCAGTACAGCTTACTGCGAATACTGCCATGGCGACAGCCAAAATTTCGGATTCAAACGGCACCCGGCAACCCGTCGCCCCTGTTTGAATGATGTCAAAACACTGTTGAGCACCGCCCTGTCAGCAGCCACTTCGCAAGGGCAGATACAGCATCATTTTCCTTATCCCTTCCTGCTGCAAAGCAGGAAACAGAATCTTCCCGGACTGTACAGCCTTCCGCAACAGGAAAGGAATTTGACCTGCTGTTTCCCCCCTGTTAAGTTCCAACAGGTTCAGAAGCCCAGTTCTTCATCCAGGAACCGTACAATATCGATGGCCTTGGGGGGGCAGCCCATCACGTGACGGCTGAAGCCCTTGCAGCATGCGCCGATGCCGCATCCGTCCTGTTCCTTGCCCTTGAAATCCTGCCCGATATAAATTTTTTCCCGGAGATAGCTCAGCTGTCCCTTGTCTTCCAGCCGGGCCAGGGCATGGATCAGGTTGCCGTAGCAGGCAGAGCAGGCAGAGGATGCGCAGACATGGCCCTCCAGATTTTTGATCCGCCGGGGCGAGACGGTGGACGCACCGGAAGTATCTTTTTCCAGCTCCACCACATGGGCCTTGGAGATATCGGCGCAGCCAACACCCAATCGCTCGGCCATCTGGATATAGGGAACATCAGACAGTTCAAAGCCCATCAGAGCCGCTCCATAAGCGTCCAGAAGAACGCTGTCCCGGGCAGCCAGCATTCTGTTGGTATGCACAGGATTGCCGCCTTCTTCAAAATCCAGATCCCCATTGAGGCTGTCCGCGATTATGAGGTCGGCGCAGCGGATCTTGTTGAGAGCGGCAATGGGACGGTGCAGCCCGATGCTGTGGAAATACCGCTTGGAGCGGTCGGAAATACATCCCTTCATATTCTTCAGGGCGCAGGTCATGTTGGTCTGGCAATGGCCCTTGAGGACCGGCAGGCTGATGAGGAAATCCAGCCCCATGACCCGTTTGGACATTTCGATCTTCATGCCATCGATGGTATGGGGCTCGTAGCTGTCGTCCTTGACGTCGTAAAGAGGAAATCCGTACTTCTTGGACATGACATCATAGCCGCATACCTTAAAGCCCCGCTTGGTGCTGTCGCCCACCCAGGCGCTTTCAATGATGCACAGGTTCTTATAGCCGCGCTCCTGAAGATAGCGGATAATGGTTTCGGTAATCAAAGGAGTGGTGGTGGCTCCGGAAGAGGAAGGCTTTGCCACCACAAGATTGGGCTTGAGGCCAATACTGGCATTTTTATTGCCGATGAGCTGGTCGATATCCACCTGATCCAGCAGCTGCCGGGTCATCTTTTCCGGATCCCGGCCATAGGTGACAAAAATATCGTTTTTATTCAATGCAAAAAATCCTCCCTTGGTGATATGCTTCTATGATAGCACACACCATAAGAATTTTCATTATTTTTGGTTAAAATTATCCTCGGTTTTCCAAAGCATCCTTCTGATTTTTATATGAGGGTATCTTTTATCCCCGTTCCCCGCTTCCTGGAAGAATAATTTTTTCACATCTTTTGGGGAAAGGCTTTTCATGAAAAAGCAAGGCACAAGGGTTTAACCGCCTGGCGGAGACCCGGCAGGCAGAAGTTTGGGTTGTTGTGTCTTGCCCCGGTTTGTGCTATGCTATATAGAAAACTGGAATTACAAGGAGCGATGCGGGATGGATTGGCTGCGCCGGATGATGATGGGACGGTATGGTGTGGACCAGCTGGCGTGGATCCTCTGCGGAGGATATTTTCTTTGCCGGTTTGTGTGGTTGTTCACCCACTGGGGCTGGCTGACATATTTGGAATTGGCACTGATGATCTTCTGTATCTACCGTATTTTTTCCCGGGACATTCCCCGGCGGCAGGCAGAAAACCGGGCCGTTTTGGCCTTCTGGAGCCGGCTGCGGCAGAGAACATACTCCGCCAGTGCCGGGAAAGGCGGTTTTTCCGGTCTTGGCGACCGTCTGAAAAAGTCTGCTACCCATAAAACCTTTGCCTGCCCCCAATGCGGGCAAAAACTGCGGGTCCCCCGCGGCCGGGGTAAAATCGTCATTTCCTGCCCCAAGTGCGGTACTGAGTTTATCCGCAAAACCTGAGACGGATCCGGCCACCCCTGCTTTATTTCTGGACAACGGAGGAACTGTTGATGAAGACCCAATTGCTGCAAAAAAAGGGGATCCTGTTTATTGGGGTGGTTTTTGCCTCCCTTTCAGCCATCCTTGCCCGATATTCCCACGCTCCCGCCATTATCATCTCCCTGTACCGCATGGGGTGGAGCGTTCTTCTTCTGCTGCCGGCCTCCCTGCGCGCTCCCTACCGGAATGAACTGCGGAGCCTCTCGCCGCGTCAGGCGGGTATGTGCCTGCTCAGCGGATTCTTTTTTGCCCTGCATCTCTTTTTCTGGTTTGAGTCCCTTAACCATACCAGCATCGCCAGCGCCGCTGTACTGCTGAGCATTGAGGTGGTTTTTGCCGCTCTGGGCTTTTCGTTCCTGATGGGCGGTCATCTTCCCTCCCTGGCGGTGGCTGCCATCGTGATCTCCCTGGGCGGCACCATTCTGGTGGCTTCCAGCGGAGGGGGCGTTTCTTCCCTTTGGGGAAACATCCTTGCTCTGGGCGCAGCGGTGGCATCTGCTGTCTATACTCTTATCGGACGCTCTGTCCGTTCCCGGATCAGCACCACTGCTTATACCTTTTTGCTGTATTGTACCTGCTTTGGCTGCCTGCTGCTGATTGCTCTTTTTTCCGGCACCCCATTGGTGGGTTATTCTCCCAGAGAACTGGTGATTACCCTGGGGCTGTGTATCTGCTGCAACTTCCTGGGGCACAGCATTTTCAGCTGGAGCCTGCGGTATTTTACCCCTTCCTTTGTCTCTGCCGCCAAGCTGGCGGAGCCGGTTTTTGCTTCCCTGATCGCTTTGTTCCTGTTCCGGGAAGTTCCCTCCCTGGCGGAAATCGTAGGCGGTTTCATCATCCTGGGCGGACTGTATCTGTATTGCAGGGTGGAGCAGTCAGAGGCTCAGCTGGACCTTGCGGATACAGACAACGACAACGCAGAAGCCTGCTGCCCCAAGGAATAGATTGAAACCCGTGTTATGCTCCCAGGATAGGCTTACGCATTTGCATGGCAGGAAAGATACCTGCCGCAACCGGATGCGGGATTTCTTTATAACCAACTGGGAAGCAAGAGCAGCTCTGCCACTGGAGATGCCCCGACACTATTATCTGGGGCCATCGCCATACCAATGGTTTTTCCACAAAAAACCGACGCCTTTTGAGCCTGAAATGCTCATACTGGCGTCGGTTTTCATTTTATTTATTTTTTCGTATCTGACATCTGCAAAGGATATTCCGTAATGGATTCCTTTTACAGCCGTGCAGACGCAAACGGAGAGCTTTAGCTTTTTACGCCTGCCCTCCCACAGCCGACTTTGCTGCCCAAAGCTTTCCTGTCAGCTGTTCACGCCCTGTTTTCCAGCGCCGCCTGCCGGACAAATATCAAAACAGCACCCCGCCCGATGCAGACATTCTGTGCATCCTGGTCAAGGACGTCCTACAAACAGCTTTTACGCCTTCTCCTGACGGATCAGAATGCGGATGGCCTCCACCGCAGCCTGGATGGCCTTGGAGGTATCATGGCATTGGGGGTCGGAAAGCCCCTGCTTTTTCCGCTCCTGGTTCCAGCAAACATTAAGGACACAGCCTGCACGGGCCCGCAGCACCTGAGCCACAATAAAGAGCGCGGCGCTCTCCATCTCAGAAGCAAGGCAGCCCGCTTTGATCCACTGGTCCCACTTTTCCATCAGCTCCCGGCCGGCAGGCATCCTTTGGGGGCTGTGCTGGCCATAAAAGGAATCCTTGCACTGCACCACGCCTGCGTGGGTGGTAACACCCAGCTGTCTTCCCGCCTGGACCAGGGCATTGGTAACGTCGAGATCTGCCACAGCGGGGAACTCAATGGCCACATATTCCTTGGAGGTCCCTTCCATACGGATGGATGCCTGGGCCACCACCAGATCTCCGCCCATCACCTGAGTCGCCATTCCTCCACAGGTTCCCACCCGCACGAATGTCCGCACTCCGGTCTGATACAATTCTTCCACGCCGATTGCCGTGGACGGTCCGCCCATACCAGTGGACATGACCAGCACATTTTCGCCTTCCAGCCTGCCCAGGTAAGTGGTATACTCCCGGTTGGCACAAAGGAAACGCGGTTCCTCCAGATAAGCGGCAATTTTTTCCACTCTTCCGGGATCTCCCGGAAGGATGGCATACCTGGCTTTATGGGTATCATCCAATCCAATATGATACATCGGCTCCATGCGCTTTTCCCTCCTTAACAGGCATATAAAGATCCTGAATTCAGGATCCCAGCTGTTCCAGCAAACGGCTCTTCATATCCCACAGGTTCTGGGAAAGGTCCACATAATAGCGGTGAGGGAACTCAAACCGCTTGCTTTCGTCCCACAGTGTATCCAACTGCTGCTGGCAGAAGGCCCGGATCTGCTGGATATCGGGGCTTTGGTAGCAGGGCCGGCCCTTATCAAAAATCTGCACCAACAGCTTTTCCGCGCGGTAATCGTATACCGTCTTTTTCTTCCATACGGCATTGGGGTCAAAAATCGTAATATCCCGGCTGTCATCCACCGTTTCTCCCCGCAGGGCAATATAATCGGCCAGGGCTTTTCCGTTTTCCCTGCTGTAAAACCGGTACAGTTCCTTGAAACCAGGGGTAGTGATCTTCTCAACAGTTTCGCTGATCTTGATTTTGGGGACCATCTCGCCCCGGCCGTTTTCGGCCGCCACAATCTTATAGACGCCGCCAAACACCGGCTGGGATTTGCTGGTGATCAGATTTTCTCCCACGCCGAAGCTGTCCAGCTGTGCGCCCTGCAGGAGCAGGTCCCGGAGGATATATTCATCCAGCGAATTGGAGGCCATGATCTTTACGTCGGCGAAGCCGGCGTCATCCAGCATTTTCCGGGCTTTCTTGGAAAGATAAGCCAAGTCTCCGCTGTCGATCCGTACCGCTTTGGGACGGAAGCCGGCCGGAAGGATCACCTCGTTGAAAACCCGTATGGCGTTGGGGATCCCTGATTTGATGACGTTATAGGTATCCACCAGCAGGGTGCAGTTATCAGGGTAGACCTGGGCATATGCCTTAAAGGCTTCATATTCACTGTCAAAAACCTGGACCCAGCTGTGGGCCATAGTTCCCGCTGCGGGAATGCCATAGTCCCGGTCGGCAATGGCACAGGCGGTGCCCACGCAGCCGGCGATATAGGCGGCCCGTGCCCCCAAAATAGCCGCGTCGCTTCCCTGTGCTCTGCGGGAGCCAAATTCTGCCACCGCCCGCCCGGCTGCGGCTCGCACGATCCGGTTAGCTTTGGTGGCAATCAGGGTCTGGTGGTTGATAGCCAGCAGGAGCATGGTTTCCACCATCTGGGCCTGGATAAGGGGGCCTTTTACTGTGACAATCGGCTCATTGGGAAAAACAGGCGTCCCTTCCCGTACGCTCCACACGTCGCAGGCAAAACGGAAATTCCGTAAATAGTCCAGGAACTTCTCTCCAAAGCAGCCCTTGCTGCGGAAATATTCAATGTCCTCATCGGTAAATGAAAGGCCGCTGAGGTAGTCGATCACCTGTTCCAGCCCCGCAAAAATAGCGAAGCCGCCGCCATCCGGAACCTTGCGGAAAAACATATCAAACACCGCGCTGCGGTTTCCGATCCCATTTTCCAGATATCCGTTGGCCATGGTGAACTCATAGAAATCCGCCAGCATGGTCAGATTGCGCTCCCGTGCCGTTTCCTTGCTCACGGCTATCATCTCCTCTTCGTTTGTTCAGAAAAGCTTGTTATTGACGGTAACTGTAACGTTTTCGGAATAAGTTTCCACAAGGTCGCCTGTATCAGGATCATAAACCGAAATAATAGCCAGTACATCATAGACGCCTTTTTCAAGAAGGACATCCAGCCGGTCGGACGCCACGTGCTGCCCCGGCTTGAGCCGTGCCGAATGATAAATTTCAGCGCCGCCCTCTTCCAAAGTAAAGGACGCCTCCAGATCGTAGACATTGCCGGTGGTGTTCTCGATCATCACATTGCCGGCCGCCGAGGGGCGATCAAAAACCACTTCACTGTTCAGGAGGTAAAAAAAAGCGTTCCGGTCGGTGTTGATTTCCGCGTCTTCGTAGCCGGGAAGTCTCCCGTCCTGAACTGCGCCGGCATGGTCCACATTTTCATTTGCTTCCATCTCTCCCGGACGGACGGAGGGCTCCTGCGTCGAGTGACTTTCACCGGAGGGCGGCGGTGACGCCTGGGCCAACAAAGCCGCGATACCCACCGATACCGCCACCACCAGCATACAAACAACCGTCAATGCAAAACCAGTTTTCTTCAAAATGCGGCCTCCTTGCCAGGTTTCTGGTGATTTTGGGAAAACAGCCTCCGGATATGGAAGTCCGGCCGCCGCGATCTTTCACTCACAAAGTATCCGTTACTCCTTTCCCGGGTACGGCTTACTTAATTGAATTTTATTATACACCATCCCCGACGGTGATACAACCTTCCCTGATATTTTATAAATTACGGCAAAATGTGACTGCAAACATAGTTTTGTTTTCTCTTTTCCCTTCTGCCATTGCTTTCCGCCGCGCTTTCGGAAAAACATCTGTACTGCAAGCCATCGTACAATGACCCTTCCGCCCTCTCATCATCATTAACCATCAGCCGTCTTTAATACTTACTCCCCCAGCTTTTTACAAAGTCCCCCATTGGAAAAAGCAGCGGAGAAAAGCCAGTGCTTTTCTCCGCTGCTTTCATAAACTCTCTGTGTGGACAGAACACAAAATCAATAATGGCCGCCGTCCCGACGCTGCCACTCCAGGTCAAACAGTTCCTCATCGGGAATGTAATTCTTACCCCAGAGCGCCGGCTTGCGGTCGGCAAATTTTTCAAATCCGATCCGGGCGTTCACTTCGTCGGAAACCTCCTGTGCCTTGGCGCAGAGAGCCTTGAGATCCACATGAGGCACTTTGCGGTTTTCCATCAGGAGCTGGCCGTTCATTACCACGTTGTCCACATCACTGCCCAAGCCGCTGAGAATCAGCGCGTGTACAACATTGTACAGGGGGCTCAGGCGGGGCGTGGTCACGTCCACCGTAATAATATCCGCCCGCTTGCCGGGTTCCAGAGAACCGATCATATGATCCAGACCAATGGCCTTGGCAGCGTTGATGGTGCCCATCTCCAATACCTTCTCGTAAGGCAGGAAATAGCTGTTATCCGCATCCCGGCGGTAGTTGATGGCGAACATCCGCATCGCCATAAACATATCCATATCACAATTGTCGCCGGGTCCATCTGTGGTAATAACCACATTGATACCCGCCGCCAGCATTTTTTCCACGGGTGCGTTGGACCAATAGGGGGCGACACCAGCATGTGCTCCGCTGCGGGCAAAAATTTCGATTTCCTCGTCAGCCAGATTCGTGCAGTGCTGCAGATGGACATCAGGTCCCAGCAGCATGCAGTCGGGACGCTGAGATGCCAGCTTAACCATGCCGCCGAAGCAGTCGGTATGGATGCGGGTATGGTATTTATCCGCGATCCGGCGCATTTCCTGGGCCTGCCGGATATCATGGTCGGTGAGCTGGGTAAGCTCTGACAGCGGGGTGGCTCCAGAAGGGTTCAGGGAGGTTACCATGCCAAAAGGAGTGACATAGGCCAGAGTCTTTTCATCATTCGTATGGTTCAGAGTGGAAATAACCTCTTCCAGGCTCTCACAAACCTCTTCAAAGGTCACCGCCTTGCGGATGCGCTTGCCGTTTTCCCAGCGGCTGAAATTATGGGGCCATGGCACATGCTGAGGGCCGGTGCAGACGATATCCCGGATTCCCACCTCGGCATAACCTTTGGCATTGGCCAGAGCGGGACCGGCCGTATCGCACCGGGGCTGTGAACCCATCACGCACACACCGGTGGTAACGCCGGCACGGAGCCGCTGCATAGCCTGAAGCTTTCCTTCCACATACCAGAACTCATCATCCACATAGTGCTGATACATATGGGTCATGGCCGGCATCCAGTTGTTGGTTTCCTTAACCACAAAGCGGGTAAAGGAGTGACCTCCGTGACCGTGGGCATCAATCAGGCCGGGCATAATCACATGGCCGGAGCAGTCCAGAACACGGGGCGCCTCATACCGGGCCATGGCCTCGGCAGTATCTCCTACAAACGTGATGCTGTTGCCGGTGACCACCACTGCGCCATCCTGAAGAATCCGACGGCTGCCGTCCATGGTGATTACAATGCCGCCCTTGAGAATCAGATCGGCAGAAATCATGGGGAAAGACCTCCTTATTTTTCAGCGTCTTGCGCTGTAATGTAACCCTGGGAAAAGAACACCGCCTGTCAGCCTACCATTTCAGGGGCGCTGGAGGACTGAGAATCACTTTCTTCATCCTCACCTTCCGAAGATGAGCCCTCGTCAGAAGATCCGTCTCCGTTGGAGGATTCTTCTTCAGAAGATTCCCCATCCGAGGAATTTCCTCCCGAGGAATCCTGGGAGGAGGAATCAGAACTGGAAGAAGGCTCCGTTCCCGGTACAGATTCCGGCAGCACATCGGAAACAGAAATGGAGGGGCCTTGTCCGGGAATGCTGTCCGGCAGCACTGCATCGCTGCCCGTCAGGAAAACTGCTCCCTCCACGTCCCGCACCGCATACAGATAATATCCGTTGCGGCCCTTGTGGAGCTCATAAATCATATATTTCACCGGTGTGGTGCTGTTGGTGATCCCTTTTTCCGTAAAAGTGATATCCATTACCGAGCTGGGGGGCACATACCCCACCCGGAGCAAAAGCGCATCTCCCTTTTTTTCAATCTCCTCTACCTGCGGGGTATAGGAAGGAGTCATAACATCTATGGGTACATGATAGCTTTTGGTGCTTTCATCATACACATAGGTGATCTCATAATCGCCAAAGGTATCGTGGGTCAGGGTAATATCAGGCCCGAACAGATTATAGGCGGTTACGTCAACATCACTGGCCGGTACTACCAGCATCAGATTGTCATCCTGCTCGTATTTATCCCGGTTTTCTCCCAGCAAAGTGGCCCAGATGCTGGATTGGAGCATGGAAAGCTCATCAAAATTTACCGGGTCTTCAAAGGGCGCCGGGTCAAACATGACCACCGGCAACAGCATCCGTTCATATTCATGCTTTTTGCCCGAATTGTCCAGAATGTTTCTGGTCAGATTAAAGCACAACATTATCACGGTAATAAAGCCTACCAGGCATAAAAGGATAAAAACTCCCGCAATGGGTACCGCATAGCGGTTGCGCCTGCCTGCTTTGGAAAAATTGCTCATGATCTGCCTCCTGTGATGGGTGCGCTGATATTTTCCCGGATTACCGGATCTGTCCGGAGCCCAGGATCACATATTGTATCGTGGTCAAATCCCGCAGTCCCATAGGGCCACGGGTATGAAGCTTTTGGGTAGAAATACCGATCTCCGCTCCCAAGCCGAATTCTTCTCCATCGGTAAAGCGGGTGGATGCGTTGACGTAGACTGCAGCTGCGTCCACTCCGGCAACAAACTCCCTGCTATGGGCATAACTATCGGTAACAATGGCCTCAGAGTGCCCTGTTCCATAGCGGCGGATATGACAGACCGCCTCTTCCAGGCTGTCCACCACCTTTACCGCCAGGATATAGTCGTTGAATTCCGTGGCATAATCCTGTTCATCGGCCGGCCGGACAGCTGCCCCCAGAATGGCCGCGGTTTGCGGACATCCCCGCAGCTCCACATGATAGGGAGCCATGGCCCGGGCTGCCCGGGGCAAAAATTCCGGAGCGATGTTTTTATGTACCAGCAGCGTCTCCGCAGCATTGCATACAGAGGGTCGGGAACATTTGGCGTTGACAATGATCTTTTCTGCCATAACCAGGTCGCAGGGATCGTCCACATACACATGACAATTGCCTACGCCTGTCTGGATGACGGGCACAGTGGCATTTTCCACCACTGTCCGGATCAAACCTGCTCCGCCTCGGGGGATCAGTACGTCGATATAGCCGTTGAGCCTCATCATGGCCCGGGCGCTTTCCCGGCTGGTATCCGATACCAGCTGTACCGCATCCCGAGGCAATCCGCAGGTGGCTATGGCATTGCGTATACTCTCCGCCAATGCCCTGTTGGTATGGATAGCCTCCCTGCCGCCCCGAAGAATGCAGGCATTCCCCGATTTCAGACACAAAGCCGCCGCATCCACCGTTACATTGGGTCGTGACTCATAAATCATTCCCACAACGCCCAGCGGGACTCGGTATCGGGAGATGATCAACCCATTGGGCCGCGTTTGACCGCTGTCCACCTGTCCGATAGGGTCGTCCAGAGCAGCTACTTTGCCTACGGCCCCAGCCATGGCAGCAAGCCGTTCTTCCGTCAGCCGGAGCCGGTCCATCATGGCAGGGCTCATCCCGCCTGCCTCCGCTTCCCGGAGGTCCAGAAGGTTCGCAGCCAAAATCTCTTTCTGAGAAGAAAGCAGCGTCTGGCCAATGTGCTGCAGCGCATGGTTTTTTTCCTGCGTTCCAGCCCTGGCCATGGCTGCAGAAGCCTCCCTGGCCCGAAGACCAAGCTGTAAAATTTCTTCCTGTTGGTTCGCCATTGGCTGCGCTCCTTTCCTTCTTAGCAGGGCCGGGCGGCAAAATGAGTCCCGACGGCCTTTCCGTCCAGCAGATCATACAGCCGCCGGGGATCCTTTCCGTTAAGAATGTAGACGTCTGCTCCGGCCCGGGTGGCCAATTCCGCCGCATAAAGCTTGGTGGCCATTCCGCCGGTTCCCAGGCTGCTGCCCGCTCCCCCTGCCGATTCCAACAGGGCGGGGGTGATCTGTTCTACTTCCGGCACCAGAATCGCATCGGGATGAGTATGGGGATCCGCCGTGTAAAGTCCATCAATATCGCTGAGAATCACCAGGCAATCGGCCCCGATCAGAGATGCCACCATGGCGGAAAGGCTGTCGTTATCGCCCAGCCGTATCTCATGGGTCGCCACCGTGTCGTTTTCGTTGACAATGGGGATGGCTCCCAGCTCCAGAAGCTTGTGGAAGGTATTCCGGGCGTTCTGCCTTCCCTCATCATCATCAAAGGTATATTTGGTCAGCAGAACCTGGGCCACCGTATGACTGTACTGGGAAAAATAGCGGTCATACAGCTGCATCAGCTCACACTGCCCTACGGCAGCAGCCGCCTGCTTGCCGGGAATATCCTCCGGCCGGCGAAGCAGGCCAAGCTTGCTTACTCCCACGCCAATGGCGCCAGAGCTCACCAGAACCAGTTCCCGGCCGCAGTTGCGGATATCTGCCAGAACTTTCACCAGTGTTTCCATTAGCCGGATATTGATGTGCCCGGTCCCGTGAGTCAGGGTAGAGGTACCTACTTTGACCACGATCCGCTCTGCCTGCTGCATACTGCTCATGACCGCATTGCTTCCTTTCCCGTCAATCCTCCTCAATGGGGTCGGTGACGTTTTTTTTCACCTTCAGCTTGGTGATGCGCTGATCGTCCATCTCCTCCACTGTGACGGTAAGCATATCATAGGTAAAGGTTTCCCCTACCTGAGGAATATGCTCCAGCTGCTCCAGTGCCCAGCCGTTCATGGTGTTATAGTTACTTTCAAAGCCTCTGGGGGCATAGCCGATGGCGTCAAAAAATTCCTCGATGTTCATATCGCCGCTGACTTCATAGGTATTCTCACCCAGATCCGTATATTCGGTGACCACTTCGTCATCTTCATCCCAGATCTCGCCCACCAGCTCTTCCAGCAGGTCTTCCATGGTCACCAGGCCCAGCGTTCCGCCGTAGTCGTCAATCACCACTGCCATATGGCTTTTGGCTTTCTGGAACTGTCCCAGAAGATTGCTGATCTTCATGGTACGGTGGATGAACATAACATCCGACATCATGGCCCGCAGGTCAATCTCTCCGCCCTGAATCATCTTTTCAAGAATATCCCGGGACTGGACCATGCCGACAATATTGTCAATGGTACCCTCATATACCGGCAAACGGGAATACCGCTCGCCAATCACTGTATTCAGGATCTCTTCTCTGGAATCCTCCACATCCAGGGCCACCATATTGACCCGGGGCGTAATGATCTCCTGAACCGTAGTCTCGTCAAATTCCAGCGCCGACTGGACCAGGTCTTTCTCCTGTTCTTCCAGGACGCCTTCTTCCTGAATGGTGCCCAGCATATACATAAGCTCCTGCTCGGTGATGGTGGGGGCTTTTTCCCCATCCCCGCCCTTGGTAAAGATTCCCCGCAGCCAAATGAAAAACATGCTCAGCGGGGTCAGCAGAGTGCACAGCAGATCCAGCAGGGGAGCTGACAGCAATACGATTTTCTCGCTGTTTTCTTTGGCAAAGCTTTTGGGAAGGATCTCGCCGAAGGTCAATATCAAAAGGGTGGCCACACCTGTGGCAATGGCGACGCCGCCGGGGCCAAACAAGCCGGTGGCGATCACGGTCATCAGCGACGACGTGGCAATATTGACCACGTTATTGCCGATAAGGATGGTGGACAGAAGTTTGTCAAAGCTGCCGCTGAGCTTCAGAGCCGTTTTGGCCCTGGCGTTGCCGTCCTCCGCCATATTGCGGATACGCAGCAGATTGACAGAAGAAAATGCTGTTTCCGAAGCGGAAAAGAATGCTGAAAAAGCCAAAAGAACCGCCATGAATAAATACGTCGATATGCCTGGACTGTCCAAGAAAAAACCAACTCCTATAAATAATAATTTGGGGATGCTTATGTGTATGCAATTCTTATTGTAACAAAAAAAGCTGCTGTCCACAAGAAGCTATATTCTTTGTTTGCGATTTGTTAACGATTCTCACCCATTTCTTGGCAAAAAAGAAGGAGCGGCTCCAAACAGCCGCTCCTTTTGTGATCCGTAAAAAGTTTATTTTTGTGCTTTCATGGCTTCCATGGCTGCAATGGCATCCTTGCGGGACAGGTTGATGCGGCCCTGCTGGTCAATCTCCGTAACCTTGACAAGGATCTCGTCGCCTACGGCCACAACGTCCTCCACCTTTTCTACCCGGCGGGAATCCAACTTGGAAATATGCACCAGGCCTTCTTTGCCGGGAGCAATCTCCACAAAAGCGCCGAAAGCCATCAGGCGGGTGACAACGCCTTTGTAGATAGCTCCCACCTCGGGATCATTGACAATGGTTTCGATGACAGAAATGGCACGGCGGGCGTCATCAATGTCGATGGAGGAAACAAACACATGCCCGTCGTCCTCAATGTCGATCTTGACGTTGCACTCGGCGCAGATCTTCTGGATCACCTTGCCGCCGGAACCAATAACCTCCCGGATCTTATCGGGATCAATGACCATAGTAAGCATCTTGGGTGCGTACTTGGACAGTTCGGGACGCACCGCAGGGATGGCCTTGAGCATGATCTCATCCAGAATATACAAACGGGCCTTATGGGTCTTGGCAAAAGCCTCTTTGATGATAGCCGGAGTCAGGCCGTCTACCTTCAGGTCCATCTGAATGGCGGTAATGCCCTTGTGGGTACCGCCCACCTTAAAGTCCATGTCGCCAAAGAAATCTTCCAGTCCCTGGATATCCACCATAGTTTTCCAGGAGCCGTCCTCCGCGGTGATCAGGCCGCAGGAAATGCCCGCCACCGGAGCCTTGATGGGAACACCGGCATCCATCAGCGCCAGAGTGGAGCCGCAGATAGAGCCCTGGGAGGTAGAGCCGTTGGAAGAAAGGACCTCGGACACCACACGGATGGCGTAGGGGAACTCCTCCACAGGGGGGATGACAGGCTCCAAAGCCCGCTCCGCCAGGGCGCCGTGGCCGATCTCCCGGCGTCCGGGGCCGCGGCTGGGCCGGGTCTCGCCCACCGAGTAGGAGGGGAAATTATACTGGTGCATATACCGCTTGGTGGTTTCGCCGTCAATACCGTCCAGCAGCTGTGCCTCCTTGATGGTGCCCAGGGTGGCGATGGACAGGACCTGGGTCTGGCCACGGGTGAAGAGACCGGAACCATGGACCCGGGGAAGCAGCCCTACTTCTGCGGCCAAAGGACGGATCTCGTCCATTCCGCGGCCATCCACCCGCTTGCCTTCCAGCAGCCAGGTGCGGACGATCTTCTTCTGCATTTTATAGATGCACTCATCGATCATGGCGCCCTGCTCAGGGTGAGTTTCATCAAACCGGGCATGGATGTCCTCCACAATGGGAGCAAGGCGCTCCTCCCGGACATTTTTATCATCGGTATCCAGGGCGAACCGGACACGGTCGGCGGCATACTCAAAGATAGCGTCGAAGAGATCCGGGTCTACCTCCTGGGATTCAAAGGCAAACTTGGGCTTGCCGATTTCCGCCTGGACGCTCTTGATGAACTTGACCATTTTGGAAGCCTCTTCAAAGCCCTTGACAATAGCTTCCAGCATGGTGTCGTCGTCCACCTCATTGGCGCCGGCTTCAATCATGCATACCTTATCCTCTGTAGCGGCCACTGTCAGATTCAGGTCGCTCTTCTTGCGCTGCTCATAATCGGGGCTGAGGATGATCTCTCCGTCCACCAGGCCCACATTGATGCCGGCAATAGGACCGTTCCAGGGAATATCGGAGATGGACAGGGCAAAGGACGCACCCAGCATACCGGCAATCTCCGGCAGGCAGTCGGGATCGGTGGACAGCACGGTCATTACGATGGAAACATCGTTGCGCATATCCTTGGGAAACAGGGGACGGATGGGGCGGTCCACCACCCGGGAGCTGACGATGGCCTTATCAGAGGGACGGCCTTCCCGCTTGAGGAAGGAACCGGGGATCTTGCCCACTGAGTAAAGCTTCTCTTCAAAGTCCACAGACAAGGGAAGGAAGTCAATGCCGTCCCGGGGCTTCTTGGAAGCAGTTGCGTTGACCATCACAGTGGTCTCGCCGTACCGTACCAGCACGGACGCGTTTGCCAGGCAGCAGATCTTCCCTGTTTCAAAGGTGATTTTGCGTCCGGCGTATTCTGTTTCAAACACACGATAATTATCAAACATATTCAAAACCTCCTGTGTATGTTTTTGCCCGGAGGAGGCCACGTTTTAGCAATTAATCCCCGCTCCCACCCGTGGGTGAGGGCGCCGATTCACTGCTAAACTGTCGCCGCTTCCGGGAATCGTACCTGGATTGCCGCTCCGGTATCTGCTTCCCTGAAAAGGGGGCGTTCTACCGGAGGAAGGCAGGCAGCATTCAGCTGCCTGCCTTCCGGATTTGACTATTACTTACGCAGGCCCAGCTTGGCAACGATGGCGCGGTACCGCTCAATATCCTTCTTCATCAGGTAGTTGAGCAGGTTACGGCGATGGCCGACCATCTTCAGCAGGCCACGGCGGGAGTGATGGTCCTTCTTGTGCACCTTCAGGTGCTCGGTGAGCTCGTTGATCCGGGTGGTGAGGACCGCAATCTGCACCTCAGGAGAACCGGTATCTCCCTCATGGGTAGCATAGGCCTTGATAATTTCCGCTTTCTGGTCTTTCTGCATCATAATATTTCACCTCTTAAAAAATTTACGCCGTTTTCCAAGCCTGGGGCGGGTGAATGCTCCCGTTGGGACAAAACCCCCGGGCTGAGAAAAGGTCGCATCAGGTAACAATTATAGCACACAAGTCCTGTGCTGTAAAGGGGTGGGCAGGATTTTGCCGGCTCACCCGCCAAAGGGAACCAGCTTGCCGGCATCATCCTTCACATATACCTTGGAATTGCTGGCCTTGATATAATAACGCCCTACTTCCACTTCTTCCCCGGTTTTGTCGTTGGTCAGCCGAATGACAAAATATTCTTTGCCGCCGATCACTTCATTGTCCAGGACTTCCATGCTGAAGGGATCCTCGTTGCTGATTTCATCCACCGACATGAGCACCTTCTGGATCACCACGTTCAGCGCGGCCACCTCGTCGGTGCAGCGGGGATTGCGGACCATATAGTCCACTCCGGCCGCTACCAGTATCAGCGCGGCAATGATCCCGGCGATGGTCAGCATCTTTTTCTTGCTGGGTGCCTTCTTGCCGCCGAGATTTTCATTCAGCTCTTCCGGTTTATTCTGATCCATCATGAATCGCTCCTTTTTAAAAAGAGTTACTTGCTATGGCAGCCGGCATATCCGCCGGCAGAGCATCGGTTTCCCATAATTCCAGGGGAGACAGCAGAGCCACGGATATCCGCTCTTCTCCAGGCCGTCGGTGAGACGCGCCTGCAAAAAAGGTCCGGCAGCTTTGAGGCCTGTCCTGCCCGATAAAAGTCACAGCCGGGATTTCCTGTCCGTCACACTCCACCCGGCTGCGGTAACGGCCCGGCGGTGGGAGGGTAAAATCCAGAGGAAAGTATTGAAGGATGCCTTCTCCCCATTCTTCTTCCGGCCCGCAAAGAGCTTCCACCGGAGCATCCAGGGTAAATGGGCTTCCCAGAAGACGGCTGGCCAGTTCCAGTTCCCCCCGGCGCACGGCGGCCCGGATACGGGTGGAACTAACCACTTCCCCATCCAGCGCCACCGGGGCGACTGTCTCCACCCGGACGCCAAAGGGCTGGCAAAGCCGGCGCAGATCCTCTACTCCGCCTGCGGCGCCCTTGCCAAAATGATAGTTATAACCACAGGTCAGCACCCGGGCTCCCAGATTCCCAATCAGGATCTCCTCTACAAAGGTGCGTGGTTCCAGCATCTTAAAGGTGTCAAAATCCGGGCAAAATATTCTCCGGATTCCCATTTTTTCCAAAATTCTATCTTTTTGCTCTTCCGTTTGGAGAAGGGTCAATCCTTTTTTCCCGGTGGGAATGGCCCCGCCTGCGTCAAAGGTGAACACGCAGGGAACGAGGCCCTGGCGCTCCTTTTCCACCGCCCGGGCAATCACGGCCCGGTGCGCCAGATGTACCCCGTCAAAAAAACCCAGGGCCACGGCGGAACGGATCTTCTGCCGCTGCATGATGTCCCGCACAACGATCACGCTTCCGCCTCCTCCGATTTTTTTCCGTTTTCCGCAAAAATCTTCACAATTACCAGATCTCCTGCCTCCCGGTCGGGGCGGGCCAGCCCCAGGAACCGCCCCGGCTCATATACCCGTACCAGGTCGTCTCCTTTGGGACAGCGGGTCCGGTCAAGATCCAGCCGGACGCCATTGAGGAACATCCGGGCCTGTGCAGGGGAAAGATACATCCGCCCATATTGCCGGAAGGCCGCATCTACCGGCATCATCCTTTTTTCCAACTCTCCCCTGGCCATAATATCACACAACTGTTCCAAAGTATAGCACTCTTCCTGGGTAAAGCCAAGAGTTTCCGTGCGGCGAAGCGCCGTCAGTGTCCCCCCTACCCCCAGGGTGGCTCCCACATCATGACACAAAGTTCGGATATAGGTACCTTTGGAGCAGCGGACGTCAATGGTACATTCCTGGGCTTCCGGATCAAAATGCAGCAGCTCCAGTGAGTGGATGACCACATCCCGTTTCTCCCGCTCAATTTCGATCCCCTGGCGTGCCAGATTGTATAAACGTTTCCCATCCACCCACACGGCGGAAAACATAGGGGGCAGCTGTTTGATTTCTCCCCGGAGGGGTTCCAGCGCCGCTTCCACCATTTCCCGGGTAACCCGGGATTCCCTCTGCTCCAACACTTTTCCGGTAATATCCTGGGTATCGGTGGTCAGTCCCAATCGAAAGGTGGCGGTGTATCTTTTTTCCTGAACCGGCATCAATTCAGTGGCTTTGGCTGCCCGGCCAAAGAACAGAGGCAGTACCCCTGTCGCCATGGGGTCCAGCGTCCCGCCGTGACCGATCTTACGGTGGCGGGTGATGCCCCGTACCTTGGCCACCACATCAAAAGACGTAAACCCCTGGGGTTTGTCAATACAAATAATTCCTTCTGCCACGCAGTACCTCCTCTGCCTCTACCGGTTCTCCGGAGACATATTCAGCGCCCTGCCGATCTGGTCCAGCAGCAGCTCCCGGGCCTCCTCCGGACTGCCCTGGATGGTACAGCCCGCCGCCCGCAAATGTCCGCCGCCGCCAAAGGCGGCGCAGATGGCGGAAGAGTCCGCCTCTTCCGTACTGCGCAGAGAGATTCTGCAGCAGCCGTCCTTTTCCCGGATGGTGACGCCCACCCATACCCCTTCAATTTCCCGGGGGATGGAGGCAAGCCCCTCCAGCTGATAGTCATCCACGCCCAACCGTTCCTGAAGCTGGCGGGTCACAGTAATAACTGCGCAGTGTCCCTGATAATAGTAACGGATCCCGCTGAGCACTGCCGCTTCCAACTCTACCCTGCTGCGGCTTTTGGATTCAAACATGGCTGCGTTCACCGGCTGCGTATCCAGTCCGTCCTCGATCATTTCCGCCACAATCCGCAGGCTGCGGGGGGTGGTGTTGGAAAAGCGGAAGCATCCTGTATCTGTGGCAATGCCGGTATAGATGCACCGGGCCGCCCGCCCGGCGCCGGGGATCTCCGCACCCATTTCCCGGAGCAGCAGCCAGATGATCTCTGCCGCTGCCGCCGCCCGGTCATCCAGAAGCAGCCTGGCTGCATACCGGGCGTTGGAGGGGTGATGGTCGATGCACAGATCCACCTTCCCTTCATATTGTTCCCGGAGATCTCCCAGAAGGACCGGATCCGCTACATCCACCGCCACCACATATTCCTCTTTGAAGTCTGCCGGAACATAGCCCGGCGCCAGAAAGGCATAATTTTCCGGAAGCCCGTCGCTGCACAGCACCCGGGCATTCCGTCCCATGGCGGTGAGGGTATGCCACAAGGCAAACCCGCTGCCCAGGGTGTCTCCGTCCGGTTTTTGATGGCAAAGAATCGTAATATGATTCCGGCGCAGCAGCTCCCGGGCCGCTTCCCTCACCGTAATTTCCAAATCTATCCCCTCTTTTCACTCAATGATTACAGCAGTTCGTTCAGCTTGCGGGCAATATCGGCGCTATGCTCAATGGAATCATCCGCAATGAACTTCAGTTCCGGGGATCTGCGCATTTCCAGCCGTTTTCCCAGCTCTCTGCGGATATAACCCGCTGCGCTTTTCAGCCCTTCTACCGTTTTTTTCGCCCGATCCAGCCCCTCCAGGGAGCTGACATAGATCTTGCAGTAGGACTGGTCGGAGGACAGGTCCACTTTAACAATGGTAATCATCGGATCGATGCGGGGATCTTTCAGTTCCCGAAAAATATCGGTAAGTTCCCGTTTGATGTCTTCGCCCAGGCGGGCGGCTTTGAATGAAGGCATAGAAGCCACCTCCGTTCTGAAAAAGGGCTGCCCACCGCTTCAGCCAGGCAGCGGCTGAGCCGGCGGACAGCCCGGACAGGTCCGGCGCAGCGGCCGGATGTGATTAGTCTTTGATTTCCTGAATCTCGTATGCCTCGAAGATATCGCCTTCCTTGATGTCGGCGGTTCTCTCCAGGGTGACGCCGCACTCGTAGCCGGCAGCCACTTCCTTGACGTCATCCTTGAAGCGCTTGAGGCTGGCCAGCTTGACGTCGGTAAGGATGATGCCATCCCGCACCAGACGGATATTGGCATTGCGGGAAAGCTTGCCTTCCATGACATAGCATCCCGCCACCTTGCCCACGCCGGTGATGGTGTACACCTGACGGACCTCGGCCCGTCCCAGCTCCACTTCCTTGGTCTTGGGGGCAAGCATGCCCTTCATGGCAGACTCGATCTGCTCAATGGCATCGTAAATGATCCGGTACAGGCGGATATCCACTCCATCCCGTTCAGCATTCTGCTGGGCAATGGGATCGGGACGGACGTTGAAGCCCACGATAATGGCTCCGGAAGCAGCGGCCAGCATCACATCCGACTCGCTGACAGCGCCTACCGCACCATGGATGACCCGGACGCGGATCTCTTCATTGGACAGTTTTTCCAGGGACTGCTTCACAGCCTCCACGGAACCCTGAACATCAGCCTTGACGATGATGGGAAGCTCCAGCATTTCTCCCTCGGTGATGTGCTCAAACAGGTTATCCAGGGTGACCTTCTGATAGGCCTTGAACTGCTCTTCCTTGGCTTCCATCCGGCGCTGCTCCGCCAGCTCACGGGCAAGACGTTCATCCTCTACGGCGTTGAAAATATCGCCTGCATCGGGAACATCCGCAAGGCCGGTGATTTCTACCGGCACGGAAGGTCCGGCTGTATCCACCACAGCACCCTTGTCGTTGACCATAACCCGGACACGTCCCACTGCGGTGCCGGCAATGATGATGTCACCGGTATGCAGGGTACCGTTCTGGATCAGGACGGTGGCGACGGGGCCGCGGCCCTTATCCAGCTTGGCTTCGATGACGGTACCTTTGGCCATTCTTCTGGGGTTGGCCTTCAGTTCCTTCACCTCGGCCACCAGCAGGATATTCTCCAGCAGGTCGTCCAGACCCTGACGGGTCTTGGCGGAAACGGGAACGCAGATGACATCGCCGCCCCATTCCTCAGGAACCAGATCATATTCGGTAAGCTGCTGCATCACCTTATCAGGGTTAGCATGGGGCTTATCCATCTTGTTGATGGCTACGATAATGGACACGCCGGCAGCTTTGGCGTGGTTGATCGCCTCAATGGTCTGGGGCATGATGCCGTCATCAGCGGCAACTACCAGCACCGCAATATCGGTGACCTGAGCGCCCCGGGCCCGCATGGAGGTAAAGGCCGCATGGCCGGGAGTATCCAGGAAGGTGATGGGCTTTCCGTCGATCTCCACCTGATAGGCGCCGATATGCTGGGTAATACCGCCGGCCTCTCCAGCCACCACCGCAGTATGGCGGATGGCATCCAGCAGGGAGGTTTTGCCGTGATCCACGTGGCCCATGACCACCACAATGGGGCAGCGGGGCTCCTGGTAGCTGTCATCCTCCTCCTGCTCAAAGAGGCGGTCCTCAATGGTGACCACTACTTCCTTGGACACCTTGGCGCCAATCTCCATGGCTACCAGAGCAGCGGTATCGTAATCCAGCACTTCATTGACCGTAGCCATGACGCCGTTCTGCATCAGCTTTTTGATGATCTCGGCTGCCTGCACCTTCAGCAGCGCGGCCAGTTCACCCACGGTGATCTCCTCGGGGAGGGTTACTTCCAGCCGCTGGCGGCGCTGTTTCTCCAGCTCCAGGCGGCGCAGCTTCTCTTCCTCCCGCTCCTTGCGGCTCATCACAGGCTTGCCGCGGCGGGCGGCGGACCGCTGGTTCAGCTTCTGCTTTTTAACCACCATTTCCTTCTGGGCGGCGGGAGCGATCTGCTCGTAATGCTCGTTATACCGCTCCAGATTGACCTCAGAGGAGCGCATATCCACCACCACATTGGTCACAGGGCCGGTGGGGCGGGGCGCGCTCTGTCCGTTCTTTACCTTGGGCTTGGGCTGCTGCATTTTGATTTCAATGGGTTTGCCTTCCTCAAACACAGGGGGCGGCGGCAGAGGACGGGAAGTCTGCTGAGGCGCAGGCCGCTGGCCGCCCTGATTCTGGCCAAAGGACCGCTGGCCGCCCTGATTCTGGCCAAAGGACCGCTGGCCGCCCTGGTTCTGGCCAAAGGACCGCTGCCCGCCCTGATTCTGGCCGAAGGGCCGCTGGCCACCCTGATTCTGGCCAAAGGACCGCTGTCCGCCCTGATTCTGACCGAAGGGCCGCTGACCACCCTGGTTCTGACCGAAGGACCGCTGTCCGCCCTGGCCCTGACCAAAGGACCGCTGTCCGCCCTGGTTCTGGCCACCCTGCTGGCCTGCCGGACGGCTCCCGTCCGCATAGACCGTGCGATTATTGTAGGTGCGCTGTCCGGGTACAAAGTCCACCTTGGCAGGAGCGGGACGACCGGAAGCTGCAGGCGCAGCCGGACGCTGGGGGGCTTCCGCCGGTTTGGGCGCGGCAGGAGCTTCCGGTGCCTTAGGCGCAGGCCGAACCTCCTGAGCAGGCTGCGGGGCCGCCTTGGGCGCTTCCGCTGCAGGCGCGGGAGTCTCCTTTTCCGGTTGGGCGGGCTGTGCTTTTGCAGCGGGCTTTTCTTCCGCTTTAGGCACCGCAGGGGCCTCAGACGCTTTGGGCGCGGGCCGGACTTCCTGCTCCTTCAGGGCAAAGTAGCCGTCCAGGTTTTCCACACTGTGGTCCCGGGTATATTTTTCAAACACAAAGTTCAGCTCTTCCGTCGAAAGGACGGTTTGGCTTTTTCTTCCCTCGCCAGGAAACTGACCGTCCAGCAGAGCGATGAGCTCCTTGCTGGAGGCGCCAAGATCCTTGGCCACCTCGCTCACTCTGTACTTCTCTATCATAAATCCGATTCCTCCTCATTGCTCTGCGTCAACAGTCGATGGACAGCCTGGGCAAATCCAGGGTCCGTAATGGCCAGGATACCCGTCCTTTTACCGCACACGGCGGAAAGCTCCTCCATTGTCAGGGAAGTTTGCCGGCAGGGAGGCGGGCTGTATGCCTGCTCCGCATACCAGTCGATGGATTTCCGGGATTTTTCGGACAAGTCGGCGGCGTAGATCACCAGCCGCGCTTCATCCTTCTCTATGGCTTCCTTTACGGCATCAAAACCGGTTTTCAGCTTTCCGGCCTTTCGGCAAAGGGAGATCATCCCTATGGCTTTATTCGTCACCCTGCTGCATTTCCTCCTCCAGCCTGTCATATACCTCGTCGGGGATCTGGCACTCGAAGGCGCGCTCAAACCGTTTGGTCTTTCTTGCTTTTCTCAGGCATTCCACATTTTTGCAAACATAGGCGCCCCTGCCGGCCTTTTTACCGGTAAGGTCCACAGAGATCTCTCCTTCTTTGGAGCGCACTACCCGGACCATTTCCTTCTTGGGCAGATGCTCTCCACAGCCTGTGCACATCCGCAGGGGCACTTTTCTGTTTTGCATCGCTTTTCCTCCTGTCCATGGCTGTTCACGGGGGCTCAGGTGCGGCTTATTCCTCACCCCGGGCATCTTCCGACGGGGATTCTTCCTCATCCTCGCCGTAGAAGCCGCTTTCCGGACGGATATCGATCTTCCAGCCCGTCAATTTGGCCGCCAGACGGGCGTTCTGGCCCTTGTTGCCGATAGCCAGACTCAGCTGATGGTCGGGGACCGTGACCCGGCAGCTGTGGGCCGCCTCGTCCACAATATCGACTCCCAGGACCGTTGCCGGAGAAAGGGCCGCAGAAATGAATTCCGCAGGATCTTCACTGTATTTGATCACATCGATCTTCTCGCCGCCCAGCTCTTCCACGATGCTGGAAACCCGGGCGCCCTTGGGGCCGATGCAGGAGCCTACGGGGTCCACATCTTCGTCACGGCTGTAAACGGCCAGTTTGGTGCGGCTTCCGGCCTCCCGGGAAATGGCTTTGATCTCTACCACGCCGTCATAGATCTCCGGGACCTGCATTTCAAAGAGCCGTTTGACCAGACCGGGATGGGTGCGGGAAATCATCAGGCGGGGGCCTTTTTCGCCGTTCTGGACATCCACCACATACACCCGCACCTTCATTCCATCGGTCAGCTCCTCACCGGGCACCTGCTCGCTCTTGGGCAGGACCGCCTCGGAATTGCCGATTTCCAGAGTGACGCTCCCCCGTTTGGGATCGGAACGCAGCACCGTAGCGGTGACGATATCATGCTGCCGGCTTTGATATTCCTGAAGCAGCAGCCCCTTTTCCGCCTCCCGGATTCCCTGTCGGATGACATGCTTGGCGGACTGAGCTGCGATTCTTCCAAATTTTTTGGGTTCCAGGGGGATTTCCACCGTATCTCCCACCTTGGCTGCCTTGTTGTATTTGACGGCGTCCTGAAGGGTGATCTCCGTATAGGGGTCTTCCACTTCCTCCACCACATTTTTCCGCAGCGCCACATAGAAGGTTTTAGTTTGGGGATCGATCTCCACAATGTTTTCTTCGCTGCCGGCAGGGTCCTTTTTCACCGCAATTGCAATGGCCACCTTGATTTTTTCTACCAGATATTCGGCGGGGATCCCCTTTTCCTTTTCCATCATATACAGGGCGTCAAAGAACTCCTGATTCATTGTCCGTTATCTCCTTCGTCACTATTATACTCTTGGCTGAAATCATAATAAAGCCGGATAAAAGAGGCTTCCGCCCTGCGGAAGGTCATTTCCAGATCGTCCTCCAGGAGCATGGTCACCGTTCCATCCTCATAACCGGTGAGAACGCCGGTAAAGTCCCGCACGCCATCCACCGGACGGATAAAGCGCACAGATACCATTTGGCCCATGCAGGCGTCAAAATGCCAGTCGCGGGTCAGCGACCGCTCAATGCCCGGGGAGGAAACCTCCAGGGTATAGCTCTGGCTGATGGGGTCGGCTTCATCCAGGATGGTATCCATCCTGCGGCTGAAATTTTCGCAGTCCGTTATATCTACGCCGCCGTCCTTGTCCAACAGATAGCGCAGGTACCATCCGCTTCCTTCTTTTTCAAACACCACATCCCACAGCCGCAGGCCCAATTCCTCCAAAACAGGCTGTGCCAGCCGTTCTGCCGCCTGTACCGTTCCGCCTTTTTTGCTCTCCGCCAAATGCTCTACCTCCCAAAATACCCCTAACATAAAGTAAAGAGCGGGTAAACCCACTCTTTAACTAATCTCTTATCCTATGTTATTCTACCATACCCCAACGCAAAAAGCAAGGCTTTTGTGCGGGAAAAGTCATCAGAAGGAACCGTTCCTTTCGTCCACAGTGGGAACGGCCCCTTCTTTGATCCAGCCAGGTCTATTCCTCCATCTGTTTTCCCAGGAAGGAAGCTGCCGCCCCAATCAGTTTTACCTCTGCGTCCCCGGCGGTATCGTTGGGCGATGCCATCAGGTACATTACGCTGCCGCACACATCTCCCGCAGCAATAATGGGGTATTGCACCAGAGCATAATGCTCCACACCTTCCACCGGCTGCAGTTTTTTCTCCGCCCCGGTATAGGTATAGGGCTTGCGGTTTTCGATCATGTCCTCCAAAGAGGCGCTGACCCGCCGCTCCAGGATCTCCTTGCGGGAAATGCCCGCCGCAGCGACCACATGGTCCCGGTCACAGATGAGTACCGGGTAGCCTCCGGTTTTATACAGCACCTCGCTGTAGGCAGACGCAAAATTGGCCAGTTCCCCAATAGGGGAATATTTTTTAAAAATAACTTCTCCGTCGTTATCGGTGAAAATCTCCAACGGGTCGCCGTCGCTGATAACATTGGCATGAAAGACCTTGTCCCGACGCTTTGGGGACGTCTGGACGATGGTGACCGGTGCGATATCCTCCATGCCCGGCTTAAAATTTCCGGTATCCTCCCCCGGA
>CASEAH010000037.1 GCA_949285935.1 uncultured Oscillospiraceae bacterium | reverse complement strand
AAGGTGGAGATCATCGGAAGCCTCTCACCGGAAGAGATGATTTTCAAATTTCACCAGGCCAAGGCCCCGGCGGACGCATCCAGAATCTTCACCTGCACGGTTGCGGAAGACCAGGGCTGGCTGGATCTGTAAATCATACGTTTTCTATGAGGAAATCTACAGCCGGAAGCAGTTTGCTTCCGGCTGCTTTTTGCGGGCAGCCTGGGGAGTGGCCCTGGATCTGTGCCTCCGTTCCCCGGATAAAAATGTTGCATTGAAGCATCTGGTAAAATATGGTATAACATAAGAAAGAGAGGGACGCTGGAGCGGCCCTGGATGGGTGAAAAACCCGCCCTAAGTAAGAATAATTAAGTAAGAACAGGCAGCCCAACCCCTTTGAATATGAGACATTTCTTTCCCTCCGGACAGAAGTTTAAACGAAAGAGCGGCTGTCCATCAGAGCAGGGAGTCCTATGAGAAGGCTAACCACCGGCCTGTTATGACCAAAACAAGAAAAAAGCAAGATTTAACCCGGTGCGGGACGGCCTTTTTTATGATAGGATAGGGGCATCCAACAGGAGGTGAGAGGAATGAAGCAGGATCATGCCATTCATCAACGTACATTGGAGTATGCCTGCGCGGAGCTGGATACCCTGTACCGGGATTTCGGCATTTCGTCCCAGGGGTTTACCTCGGCTCAGGCGGAACAGAGCCGCAGCCGGTATGGTGAAAACAGAATATCCAGCCGTCGGGCTGACACGGTTTTCTATCGCCTGAGAAGGGCCTTTGTCAATCCCTTTACGGTGATTCTGTTTGTGCTGGGAATCCTTTCTTTTCTGACAGATGTGGTCTTGATGCCCGCCTACAGCCGGGACATCACCGCACCGGCGACGATTGGGTGTATGCTCCTGATCAGCGGCGTGGTGCGCTTTGTTCAGGAACTCCGGGCCAAGCGCATTGCCGATGATCTTACGGAGATGGTTTCCACTTCGGTTGTGGTGCGCAGGGACGGAAAATGGATCAGAGTCCCATCAGAGGAGCTGGTGGTGGGTGATAGGGTACGCCTGGCGGCCGGAGACCGTGTCCCGGCGGATATTCGCCTGACGGCGGCCCAGGATTTGTTCATCTCCCAATCTCTTCTCACAGGGGAGAGCACAATCGTGGAGAAGAACGCCGAAACGATCCGCGGTGGGCAGCCCCGGTCCTACTCAGAATATCCCAACCTGGTTTTTATGGGATCATCGGTCACCGGCGGCACCGGGGAGGGAATTGTGCTTGCTGTGGGGGAGGACACGGTTTACGGCGGATTTGCCGTCCCGGATTCCCGCCGGAAAAATCGCTTTGACCAGGGAGCCAATTCCATTGCCTGGGTGCTCATCCGCTTTATGGTGGTTCTGATTCCGGTGGTGTTTATCGCCTGCGGACTTACAAAAGGGGACTGGATTTCCGCGTTCCTGTTTGCGCTTTCCGTGGCGGTAGGGCTGACGCCGGAAATGCTTCCCATGGTGATCAATGCCTGCTTGGCCAAAGGCGGTGCTGCCATGGGGAAAAAGCAGACCGTGGTCAAAAATATCAACGCCATGCAGGGCTTTGGCGGCATGGACGTCCTGTGCGTGGACAAAACAGGTACGCTGACCGGTGACCGGATTTCCCTGGAATACTACATGGACGTCCTGGGCAATGAATGCCAGAAGGTCCTGGATCTGGCCTATCTGAACAGTCTTTACCACACCAGCGTACGGAACCACCTGGATGACGCCATTTTGAAATACCGGGAAATGCCAGGACAGGAGGAGCACTACCAAACCTTGGAAGCGCAGCACCCAAAGCTGGACGAACTGCCCTTTGATCATGAGCGAAAGGTTGCCAGTGTCCTGGTCCGCAACGGCGGGGAGAATTTGCTCATCCTCAAAGGCAGCCTGGAAGAGGTCTGCCGAAGGTGCAGCTTCGTTGCGTACAGGGGAAAGTGTCGCAGCATGGACATCGGGGACCGTGCCAGCATCCGCGCCGTAGTGGACGAAATGCTGGAAGACGGAATGAAGGTCCTGGCCGTTGCCTACAAACGGACGAAACTAGACGGCGTGTCCCCGGAAGATGAGCAGGGTTTCGTTCTGCTGGGCTATCTGGCATTTTTCGACGCTCCCAAACGCAGCGCTGCCGCAGCCATAGAACAATTGCGCCGGCTGCATGTCGGAGTACGGGTCCTGACAGGCGACAACCGGGATGTGGCGGTTTCCATCTGCCGCCGCCTGGGAATCGATACTTCCCAGGCGCTGACGGGCCGGGAACTGGAAACGCTGACCGAAGATGAACTTCCGGTTCGGATTGAACACACAATCCTGTTTTCGGAACTGTCCCCCCGGCAGAAGGTTCAGATTGTGCAGACCCTTCAGGAAAACGGACACACCGTGGGCTT
>CASEAH010000036.1 GCA_949285935.1 uncultured Oscillospiraceae bacterium | reverse complement strand
CAGGAGCAGTCTGCATCCAGCTCTCAGCCCGCTTCCGAGCCTCAGTCAGAGTCTGCCACTGCGGCGGATTATGAAAAATACACCTTTACCTTCGAAGTTCCTGAAGGATTTACTGAGGTGGACGGAGCCGATGCCGGCGTCACCGAAAAGTATATGTCAGAAGATGGTTCCGTTATCCAGCTGGTGCTGGTAGAAAATGACGGCAGCCTGTGCACCGACCTGACGGCAGATATGCTGGTACCGTCTCTGGAGCAGGCCTTTACCCAGCAGATGGGTTCTGATGTGACTCTGGAGAATGTGGATTTCTCCACCGGCGATATCGACGGCTGCCCCTCCTATCAGCTTTCCTACACCGTAACTCTCAATGGTGTTACCCTGCACCAGAGAATAGTGGGCATCAATGGCGACATGGCCTACACTTTTTCCTTCACCGATGTTACCGGCGGCAGCTGGGGCGACGCCTTCCAGGCCTGTGTTGACAGCATTACCGCTGTGGAAGTTGCCTCCTGAATACAAAACACTTAAAAGCGGTGGGCTTGCAGTCAGGTCCATCCGGACCCAGGGATCCGAAGTCATACGGATCCCTGGGTTTTGTGTATTTGCAGGCAAATTTTATGTGGTAGCTGTCCGGCATTCTTTTTAAAAGGACAACTGCCATTTTTGTGTTTTACAGACTTTTGAGCTCTGCCTGCCCGTTTTACCAAAAATTACTATACTTTAAAAAGCACCCCCTGATGGAATAAAAGTGCAACTGATAAACAATTGTGCTATAATAAGAAAAATTAAATGAAATTGTAAAAATATTATTATTTGGGCAGCAGAAAATATTGCTTTTTCCCAAAGGGCCGGCAAGCTACCCATATTCTTGAGAAAGCGAGGAGATTTTGTGCCCCCTACTGTGAGATGGCTTCTGGATCAGTCTGCCACAAGCCCTTTGGTGCTGCTGGCAGGGCAGAAGGGTGTGGACCGAAAAATCACCAGTGTGAATATTATGGACTCTCCCCGCACGCTGGATTATCTGGGAGAGGATGAACTGGTGCTTGCCTCAGGATACATATTTCAGGAAAACACGGAATTACTCAGCCGCTTTATCGGAGAGCTGGATAAACGGCGCTGTGCAGGGGTAGGCTTTGTCCTGACCGGCTATATGGAAAAACTTCCTGACGAAATTATCTGTCAGGCAAATCATCGGGCTTTCCCTGTTTTCTCCATTCCCTATGAATTATCGCTGTCGGAAATCAATGCCCTGGTCTATGGAAAAATTTATAAAGACAGCATGACGGAAGCAGAACAGATCGTAGAGGCCTATAATCAGCTGATGACGGCTCTGGAGCAGGACCTGAGCGGTGAAGATCTGCTGGGGCGGGTAATCGGCGTGGTGGAGCGCACCGCGATCTTGACAGACCGGGAATTCCGTCCCATTGCCTGCGCGATTTGTGAGGGGGAGGACACCGAGGTCCTGCGCCAATTTTTCAACATGACCAACCACACTTTATCCGTGCTTCCCTCCAAGGTCTGCACCGAGCTGACAGACGAACTGCAGGGCAGCAATTCCTTTGCAGTAGCCCGGCTGCTCAGAAAGGGCGCCCTTTCCCAAAGCCTGTACGTAATGCCCATCAAGGACAGCAACCGTACCCAGGGATTTCTGTGCCTTTGCAGCTGTGCCGAGCCTCTCCAGGCCTTTCAGCTTCACTACCTCCGAACCATTATCCCTATTCTCTCCCTGTTTTTGGCAAAGTGCTCTGCCCGTTCCCGCAGCAACCCCAACACTTCAGCCGGCTTGCTGGGGCTGCTTTTGTCCAGCGCTTCCGTTCCTTATACCGACCTGGAAAACATCTGCAAGCTTCATCGTTTTGACGGCTCCAGCCTTCGGGTATGCGCAGTGATCCGTCTGGACGATATGGACGGGAAACCCGCCAGGTTTTCCCAAGCCACAGAAAATTTGGCCCAGGAATGTGTGGCCGCCTGTGTCTCCGCACTGCATCTCAATTCCTTCCGGGTCGCTTATCAGGGGCAAATTCTTTGCTTCCTTTTTTTCAAAGATTCCACCCGGGTGTTTGATGCCCTTAAACAGGGGGAAGAGGCCATATCCGTCATCCACCAAAGGCTTTTGGAAGCAAATATCCCCAATACCATTGGCATCAGCCGGGCTTGCCGGGGGATCGATACCCTGCGGGATGCGGTACACCAGGCCTTCGATGCGCTGGATCTTGGAAGCCGCATCAAGCCTGGAGAGAGAATTCACTCCTTTTCCCGCAATCAGATCTATCATTTGTTAGCCGGTTCCCTCAGCAAGCAGGCTGCGTGGGAGATCTACCGGGACAATCTGGGAGAGCTGCACGACTTTGACCGGCAAAATCAGTCGGAATACGAGAAAACCCTGCGCTGCTATCTGGAAAATCAGCTGAAAATCAGCGATACTGCCCGGGAACTGTATCTGCACCGGAACACGCTTTCCGGCAGGATCGAAAAGCTGAAGGAACTTCTGGACGGCGATCTTCACGATTTGTCTTTTCTCAATCGCCTTTTTACCAGTTTTTATATTTCAGATCTTCTGGAAAATGGTGTGTTTGACCGGCAAAGCATTACCCTCTCACGAAGCAGTCTTTCGGATTCCATGCAAAAATGACTTTTGGGATATCCCGTTATTTTGTCAAAGCCGGAGCCGGCCCACAAAGGGCCGGCTCCGGCTTTCTTTTGCAGGGATCTCACCGGGCATAGTACCGGCGATGCTCCTCCTTAAGGTGTTCAAATTTTTCCGGGTTGTAGGCCAGCAGAACCAGGAAGGCGCCCATAACCAGCGCCCCTTCATAGAGGGTCTGCTTGCCCCGTTCTCCGTAAAGGAGCGGTACCATCTCCCGTGTATGGAGCTGGACGCCATCTTCGGAGGCCTTGCAGAACATTTCCAGGGTGGGAACTACCCGGTCCACATTGCCTACATCCGAGCTGGTCTCGCCTTGTTCCAAAGTGCGGTAAGTCATTCCCAGCTCTTTGTAAATATTGATGATCTCCTCCACCGTATCGTAAGGATAGAAAATGTCCGCGTAGGGTTCACCGTTATATACCACTTCATATTCGCAGTTGGTGGCAATGGCGGCCCCTTGTGCGCATTTTTCCACTTTTTGGCAAAGGTCCTTCAGTTTTTCCAGGTTATCGGCCCGCAGGCAATATTTGAGGGTGTTGCGCTCCGGCACCGAGTTGGCGGCGCTGCCACCATAAGTGATGATTCCCTGCATCTGGCAGTCCTTGGTAATATGCTGCCGCAGCATATCTGTGGCGTGGACAAACAGCTGTGCGGCATTAAAGGCGTTGCGGCCGTTTACCGCCGAGGCAGGCGCTGCTTCTCCATAAAAATTGATGGTAGTGGCCGCGCAGGCAAGAAGCGCGTTGTGGGGGCAGTTTTCAATTTCCAGATGGTTCATGATAGCCAGATCGTATTCGTCAAAGGCGTGATTTTTCACCATATGGATTTTTCCGCCGCCCCCTTCCTCGGCCGGGGTGCCCACCAGGTCGATCTCCAGCGGCAGGTCCGGATAGGCTTTGCGCAGGGCAAAGGCGGTAAGAATGCTGATGGCGCTGCTCAGGGAGTGTCCGCAGGCATGCCCTACTTCCGGCAGTGCGTCATACTCGCACATGACCGCAATTTTGGGATACCCGCTGTCCCGTCCCTCCCGGTACTTGGCTTTGAAGGAATGAGGTGTCCCGCAGGGGGTTTCCACATCATATCCGTGATTTCTCAGAAAATTCACCAGGTATTTGCAGCTTTCCACTTCGTTTCCCGTTGTTTCGGGGTGCTCAGTAAGCCAGAGGGACACCTCAAAAATCTCGTCCCGAAGTTCCATGACAGCCTGTTTCCATTTTTCTTCAACCAGCGGCATTTGTCTCATCCTTTGCATTATAGTAAATCGTGTTTTGATGTTGGAAGCCGGGTCAACGGAGATGCTGGTCAAACCAGTCGGTCAGCTCTTTCATACGACGGACCCGATGGCGGGGTTTTCCGCTGCGGCTCAGTTCGTGGTTTTCTCCCTTGAACAGGCACAGGCGGGTTTCCACGCCGTGATATTTCAGCGCGGTAAACATCTGGAAGCCCTCGCTGAAATGGCAGGTGTAATCCTGGTCGGAATGGATAAACAAGGTGGGGGTTTTGACCCTGTCGGCATACCGGATGGGGGATTCCCGCCACAGGCCCTCAAAATTGGTCCAGGGCGTTCCGGCGCTGTTGTCAGTGTTGAAGGTATACCCAATGTCGGAAACTCCAAACTGGCAGATCATGTTGGAAATGCTCCGCTGAGAAGCGGCGCAGCGGAACCGGTTGGTATGGCCGATGATCCAGTTGGTCATATAGCCGCCATAGGAGCCTCCGGTTACCCCTACCCGTTCCGGATCGATCTGGGGGATCTGCTCCAGCACCACATCGGTAAAGCGCATCAGGTCGCTGTAGTCCACGGTTCCGTACTTACCCCGGATATCGGCAAACTCGGATCCGCGGCCATGGCTTCCCCGGGGATTGCAGAAAAATACAAAATATCCCTTGGCCGCCCAGGCCTGCATTTCATGATAATAAATGCGTCCGTATGCAGCATCCGGTCCGCCGTGAATATCCAAAATGGCAGAATATCTGCCGCACGGGTCAAAATCCACCGGCTTCATGACAAAGCCTTCCAGCTCCACACCGTCGTTGGTAAAGAAAACCGGCTCGGGAATGGACACGGTATGATTCTGGAGAAAACGCTGCTGGAACCGGCTGGAAAGGCGCTCGGTCCCATCCTCGCCCAGCTTGTAGATCTCCTGAAGGCCCATGTCCCGCTGCCCGATGAAAACCGGCCCGCAGCTGCAGAGGGTAAAGCCGTCCACTGTGCCGATATCGGCGGTAAGCTTGCGGATGGTTCCGTCCGGGGTGAGAAGCTCCAGGAAGGAGCTGTGCCCTTCGGTGGCTACAAAATACAGCCCTTCCCGGGCGGTCATCCAGGTGGTAAAGGAGCCAAGTTTGCAGTCCGCCACAATGGCATTGCCGAAATATGCCTCCTGAGAAGCCAGGATCCTGGGATCGCCTTCCTCCAGCACAAAATAATCTGCCAGCTGGTTGAGGCCGTATTTTTTCATGTCCGACCCTACAAACAGCACTTTGTCTCCCAGGTATCCCGCCATATCAATACGGAAAAGTCCCTGAGGCACCAGTGTACGCCGGGTATTGGCGGACAGATCCAGTTCCTCCAGCTCCATGGTCATGGGTTTTATGTCGGTAAAGTTCTGGCAGACGTACAGCACCTTGTTCTCCCGTACGGTATAGGAAAGAACATCTGCCCACGGGTCGGTAAGGGGTTCAGACAGCTTCCCTCCGGTGGGATCATACCGGTAGAGCACACTGCGCTGCTTGTTGGTGAAGCCTGCGGCGTTGAGCCAGAAGGGAAGCTCGTCCAGCACCTGGTAGTCCTCTTCATCCCGGAGGCGTTCCACCGCTTTGCGTCTGGTATCTCCTTCCAGACCGTACAGGGAGATCCGCCCATGTTCCAGCAGTCCTTTTACCAGCAGGCTGCCGTCCTCCAGCGGACAAAGATCCTGCACCGCCGTGGGAATATCGCAGAAGCGGCGGGTGCCGCCGGAACAAATATCCAGCTTTCCCAGAGAGGTCCACCGTTCCCCCTCCTCTGCCGCGGGAACCAGTTCTTCCCTCAGCGCCATGGAAAACAGAATCTCTTCATTACCATTCCAGACAAACCAGGGCTTGATTCCGGAATCAAAGGTCAGCATTTCCCGGTAGGCGTCGCTTTCCTCACTTCCAAGGTACAGTTTGGCGATGTAGTCGTTCTTTTCCCTATCCGCCGTACGGATGATGAAAGCAAAGCTTTTGCCATCGGGAGATGCTTTGAGGGCGGATAAATACCGATATTCCAAAAATGAATCATAGCATATTTTTTGCAACGAGAATCCTCTCCCTGTTCTGTACCGCGGACAATACGCGGCGGTTTTAAGTCTCTTTTGGGGGATAGCGCCCATAAATTTGCATAAAAGTGGCCGGGGCAGGCGGTATTTTGCCGGCCCCGGCCCGTGGATCTCAATTAGCAGGCAGTGTTACCAGGAAAGGGTATTGAACCGGACCCAGTCCAGCTTGCAGGTGGGATTGTAACCCTTGAGATCCGCATCGGTGGCCACCAGGAAAGAGGGATAGTACAGGGGCACCCGGGGCAGATCCCGGTTGATCACCTCGATGGCCTGGGCATACAGCTTTTCACGTTCTCCGTCGGGGGCTACCATAGCCTTATCGCAAAGCTCGTCAAACTCAGGGTTTTCATACCAGCTGAAATTCATGCTGCCGATAGAATCGGAATGGAGGAAGAGGGGAACTTCAAAGGCTGCCTCCATGGTACCGCCGGAGCTTCCCTGGATGCACATGTTGTGACCGCCGCCCAGGGTAAATTCAACACTGGCCGCACGTTCCCGGATATCCAGTTCCGCCTGAATGCCGATCTGGGCCAGTTGAGCCTGGATGACCTGGGCAATGGTCTGTCCCACATCGTTGCGGGCGTTGAGGGTGGTGGTGAAGCCGTTGGGATATCCCGCTTCCGCCAGCAGCTTCTTGGCGCCTTCCACATCATAGGGGAATTCTTCCTTGGCAGAGCCGTCCAGGCCGGCGGTACCGGGCTGCATATCGTTGTAAGAAGGAGCTCCTACGCCGTTGGCAGCCACCTCTACGATCTCATCCCGGTTCAGCACCATGGAGATGGCGCGGCGGACCCGGACGTCGTCAAAGGGCGCCTTCTGGCAGTTGAACATCAGGTAGTACAGCTGGGTGGATTCCGTTTCGTACAGCTTCAGGTCGGGATTGTCCAGAACAGCCTGCTTGTCGGTTCCGGACATTTCCAGCACCATATCCACCTGGCCGGACTCCAGGTTGGCCAGAGCGGTGGTATTTTCAATGGTTTTACGGATCTCGATGTCGGTAATGGCAGGTTTTTCGCCCCAGTATTTGTCGTTGTAGGTGAGCACCACTTTCTCGCCGGTGGCCCATTCCACAAACTTATAGACGCCGGATCCCACAGGATTTCTGGCAAAGTTTTCGTCGCCCACAGCCTCAATGATGTGCTTGGGAACAATGGAATACTCCAGGTTGCTGCAGATGGTGAGGAAGTATCCTGCGGGAGCGGGGAGCTTTACTTCGACGGTGTAGTCATCCAGGGCCTTATAGCTTTCGGCCACCCGGAGCATGGCGCAGAAGGGGATCTTGTCCACACGCTCAAAGGTATACACCACGTCCTCGGCGGTAAGGGGCTCGCCGTCCGAAAAAACTACATCCTGACGCAGATGGAAGGTGTAGGTAAGGCCGTCCTCACTGATTTCCCAGGACTCGGCCAGTTCGGGATAAAATTCTCCCGTCTCATAGTCTCTGCGCACCAGCCGGTCGTACATACTGTAGATGATCAGTCCGCCGGGGGTATCCTGGCAGTACTGAGGATCCAGGGTCTGGGGCTCATAAGGCATGGACGCCACCAGATTGGTCCTGGGGGTCCCGGGCTCTGCGGAGCTCTGGGACTGGGCCGCAGGCTGGCCGCAGCTGCACAGGGACAGCATAAAGGAAACCGCCAAAACAACAGCTAAGATTCGGGACATTTTTCGCAGCATATGGTATCTCTCCTTTACCTTCATTTTGTTTCGTTCAGGGTCTGCCATATCGGCTTTTTTCCTCGTATCTTCACTCCTCCTTTTTTGTCTGAGTATGATTTGCATATAATTGGCAGGCTACCCAATGGTCGGGTTCTACCAGGCAGGGATCCCATTCCCGGGCGGTACAGCCCTCGTTGGCCATGGGGCACCGGGCGGCAAAGCGGCAGCCCGGTTTGGGATTGATGGGACTGGTGACCTCGCCTTTGATAATTTCGATATGGGAATTCCTGTACTCCAGGCTGGGCACCGGGATGGCACTGAGCAGGGCTTTGGTATAGGGATGACAGGGATTTTCAAAAAGCCTCTCGCTGGGAGCCATTTCCACCATCTTGCCCAGATACATGACCATGATGTTGTCGCTGATGTGCTTGACCACGCTCAGGTTATGGGTGATGAAAATATAGGTCAGGCCCATTTCCTTTTGCAGATCCATCAGAAGATTGAGGATCTGAGCCTGGATGGAAACATCCAGGGCGGATACCGGTTCGTCGCAGACGATAAAACGAGGATTCAGCGCCAGGGCCCGGGCGATCCCGAGGCGCTGGCGGCGGCCGCCGTCCAGCTCGTGGGGGTAGGAATTGCTCAGCCGCTGTGACAGTCCCACCAGGTCCATCAGTTCCTCGGTACGGGCCTCGGCCTCCTCCCGGCTGCGGCAGATTTTATTGATAAGCAGCGGCTCAATAATGGTGTCGTGGACCGTCATGCGGGGATTGAGGCTGGCATAGGGGTCCTGAAAAATCAGCTGCATCTTCTGCCGGAGATCATGGCTTTTGCTGAACTTGCGGTTGTTGATCTGCTGTCCTTCAAAATAGACCTCGCCGCTGGTGGAGGAAAGCAGGTTCAGAATAGTGCGGCCCAGGGTGCTTTTGCCGCATCCGCTCTCTCCCACCACACCCAGGGTCTTGCCCTTTTCCAGGGTAAAGGAAATGCCGTCCACGGCGTGGAGCGTTCCTCTGGATGTTCCAAAATATTTGCAAAGATTCTTTACCTCCAGGATCGTTTCGCTCATTCCTTTTCACCCCCTGTATACAAATGACATTTGATCTGATGTGTACCCTCTTCCATTACGCCGGGCTCCCGGTCGATGCACTGCTGGGTGCAGTGAGGGCACCGGGGCCCGAATTTGCATCCCTTGGGCAGATTGCTGGGGTCAGGTACCAGTCCCTCAATGGGGCTCAGGCGGTCCACCTTTTCATTAAGCTTGGGAATGCTTCCAAACAGACCCACCGTATAGGGATGATGCTTCTTTTTGGGGTCAAAAATGTCGTAAACGCTTCCGTATTCCACGATCTGACCGGCATACATGATGGCGATATTTTCGCACATCTTGACCACGATGCCCAAATCATGGGTAATGAGGAGCATGGAGGTGTTCAGCTTCTGCTTGAGTTCGTTCATCATCAGCAGGACCTGAGCCTGAATGGTCACATCCAGCGCGGTGGTGGGTTCGTCGGCGATGAGCAGTTCCGGCTCGCACGCCAGAGCCATGGCGATCACCACCCGCTGCTTCATGCCGCCGCTGAACTGGTGCGGATACTCATTTTTGCGGGAAGCAGGAATTCCCACCAGCTCAAAAATCTCATTGACCCGTTTGGGGATCTCGTTTTTGGATGCCTTGTGGTGGAGACGGAGCACCTCGGCGATCTGTTCGCCCACGGTCAGGATAGGGTTGAGGCTGGTCATGGGGTCCTGGAAAATCATGCTGATCTTTTCGCCCCGGATGCTGCGCATTTCCGCCTCGGAAGCCTTGCACAGGTCTTCGCCTTTAAAAAGGATCTCTCCGCCGGTGATTTTTCCCACCCGGCCGGGGAGCAGCCGCAGGATACTCAGCGCGGTCGTAGTCTTTCCTGCACCGGTCTCGCCCACCAGGCCCAGGTTCTCACCTTTCTTAATGGAAAAGCTGATACCGTTGACCGCGTAAACGGTGCTTTCGTCGGTGCGGTATTCCACCGAAAGGTCCTTCAGCTGCAGTAATGTCTTGTCGTTCACAGCCACTCCTCCTTAAACATTGCCTTTGAGCCGGGGATCCAGAGCGTCTCTGAGACCGTCGCCCAGCAGGTTAAGGGCCAGGACCGTCACAACGATGGCAAGACCGGGGAACATGGTCACATGGGGGAAGTACCGGATGACGTTGCGTCCTTCGGAAAGCATGGCGCCCCATTCGGGAGCCGGCGGAGCAATGCCCAGTCCCAGGAAGCTCATTCCTGCCGCTGACATGATGGTGCTGGCTACGCCCAGAGTACACTGGACCACCACAGGTCCAACAATGTTGGGCATGATGTGCTTGAGAATGGTACGGCGGTCGCTGCAGCCAATGACTCTTGCCGCTTCCACATACTCCATATCCTTCACCTGCAGGATGGAGGCCCGGATGAGGCGGGCATAGGGCGGGATACAGGCTACCGACAGGGCGATGAGCATATTCCGCACGCCGGTGCCCAGCACCGACACCACCGCAATGGCCAAAATGGTCTGGGGAATAGCCAGCACCACATCGGTAAAGCGCATGAGCACCATGTCGATCTTACCGCCGTAGAATCCCGCGGGAGCGCCAAAGGCTACCCCTCCCAGGAAGCCGAGGAACACAGCCGCAATGCCGATAAACAAGGACAGGCGCGATCCGTAGATGACTCGGGCCAGAATATCTCTGCCAAAAGTGTCGGTCCCGAAAGGATGCTCGGCGGAAGGCGGCTGATGGCGGTTGGCAATGTCCTGGCGGATGACGTCCTGCTCATAATCTACGATCTGGTTGGCAAAAACCGCCGTAAGAATGATGGCAATAAAGACCACCAGGGCGACCACCGCGATTTTATTTTTGCAGAACCGGTGCCAGAACTCCCGGAAGTTTGCCCTGAATTTTTTGAATCTTGAATACTTCTTTTCCATATTGCCACCTACTTTGTGTACTCAGATTTGATGCGGGGATCCACAAAAGAATAGATGATATCCACCACCAGGTTGACCACGGCAAAGATAGCCGCCATATAAATAACCGTACCCATGATGACGGGGATATCCTGGCGTTTGACTGCGTCTACCAGGAAGGTCCCCAGTCCCGGCAGCGCAAAGATGGATTCAATGGCCACCGCGCCGCCCAGCAAAAAGCCGATCTCGGTGCCGGCCACGGTAATGACCGGTATCAGGGCGTTTTTGATGGCATGATGCCATACCACGATGCGCTCTGTGGCGCCCTTGGCCCGGGCGGTGCGGATGTAGTCCTGTCGGATGGCTTCCAGCATGGTGGAGCGTGTCATGCGGGCGATCATGGACAGGGAGATAGTGGCCATGGAGAGAGCGGGAAGGATATAGCTGCGGATGCCTTCGTTGATGCCGGAGGTGGGGAACCACTCCAGTCTAAGGCCAAAGACCAGCATCAGCATCAGTCCCAGCCAGAAGGTGGGTACAGAAGCAAACAGCAGCGTCAGGATTACGGTGACCGAATCCAGCAGGCTGTACTGTTTGACGGCGGAAACCACACCTACGGGGATTCCGATCCCCACCGAAAACAGGATGCTGAACAGCGCAAGCTCCGCTGTAACGGGGAACCGGCTGGCGATTTCCTCGGAAACGGATTTTCCGGTGGCAAAGGATTCGCCCATATCGCCCCGGAGCAGATCGGACATATAGTCCAGATACCGGATGTGAAGAGGTTTGTTGAGCCCCAGCTCCTCCCGCAGTTCCAGAATGGCTTCCGGGGGAGCGTTGTCCCCCAGGATCATTTTGGCCGGGTCGCCGGGCATCAGGGACACAATGAGGAAAACAATGAGGGTGACGCCGATCAGCGTCGGAATCATGTAAATCAGTCGTTTGACAATGTATTTTAGCATGGAGCACATCCTTTCCCATTCCATGAAGAAACTTCTGTTTCTCCTGCTCCGCCAGTGCCTTTAGGAATTTTCAGCTCCTGTGGGGCGGGCGGATTATCGGCATGGACGGCGGGAAAAAGTCCACCGCCCGGCGGTGATAAAGGTCACGCTTTTCATAAAAGCTGAGGAAATGTTCATAGGTTTCCTGGGCGTCCACCATCAGCTGGTCTTCATCCACGCCCACCAGCTTCCAATCCTTCATCCGCACTTTGCCGCCCACAATGGTATGGCGGATATTGTTGCCCACACAGCTCACCAGCAGGGTCCGGAGGTAATCATCGGTGGGTCCGATACGGAGAGAATTGAGATCCACCACAATGATATCTGCCCGGGCGCCGGGTGCCAGGCGGCCCAGATCTTCCCGTCCCAGGGCCTTGGCAGCGTTGATGGTGGCAGCATTGAAATAATCAATGGCTCCGGTAACAGGATACCGCGGCTCGTCGGCCAGGAGGTCACGGGTGATGCCGCCCTCCTCAAACCGGGTGAAAAAGACCCTCCACTGATGCAGGCGGTCCAGATCCCAGGCCAGACGCATGTTCTGGATCATATCCACCGGCTGGGCATCGGTGCCGATGGTCATATTCAGGCCCAGGCTCTGATATTTTGCAAAGGAGATAGCCCAGCCTACGTTAACCTCCGCAATGGGCGTCTGACAGACGGTGACGCCGTTTGCCGCCAGCTTGCGCAGCTCCCCGTCGGTGGCGTACACCGCGTGGGGTAGGATCAGCTGCGGCCACAGCAGCCCCCATCCGTCCAGGACGTTGATGGTGGTGTCCCCGTACTGAGGGATCATCAGCTCCGGCCACTCCCGGCTGTCTTCGCAGAAATGGATGCGGGTGGGGATGTTATGGGCAATGGAGTAGTCCCGCACCTCCCGGAAGATCTCCGGCCGCAGCACCATCAGCTCACAGGGATTGAGGAATGCCCGGATCAGGCCGTTGTTGGTGTTGTCAAAATTTTCGCAGTACCGGTAGGCGTCATCCACGCTCTGGCGTTCCCGCTTTTCATCCAGGGGGCCGGGATGCTCATACAGGGACCGGAAGCTGGGCCCCAGATAGGCCCGGATCCCCATTTCGGCGGCAGTGCCGGCCATGATCTCAAATTCATGGTAGCTCTGCCCCCAGCCGTGGAAAGTCTCGCCGCAGATGGGCATTGCCGTGGTGATACCGTTCATCAGGCACTGGGCAAAAGAATATTTCTGACGGATGTAAAAATCCTTATCGGAGTAACAGTCCACCGTCCTGTGCTCCGGGCCGGGGACGAATACTCTGGCCGGGTCGGGGGGGCATTTCTCTTTGCGTACCACGTCAAAATTGGCATGGTCCGTATCAATATCACAGTTAAGGTCAATAAATCCGGGGCTGATAATGGCTTTTCCGCAATCCCAGGTCTCGTCCACATCTCCCAGATAATTGTGTCCTACAAATAAAATCTGGTCCCCCCGGTATACCACCTCGCCGTCCTCATAAACCACATGACGGCCGTTTTGGTAGCCAATGACGCATTGGGCTTTCATTTTGATGACAGGATCCATGCGTACTCTCCTTTCACAGTAGGCGAAATATGGTTTGTCTTACTTTTTGATCCATTTGGACTGGTCGCCGGACCAGCGGTTTACGCCGATATCCTGGGGAACAGCCCGCTGATAGACCTGATCCACATAGGGGAACAGCTTGTCGGCCCAGGCCCTGGTTTCTTCGTACCGCTTCCAGAA
>CASEAH010000035.1 GCA_949285935.1 uncultured Oscillospiraceae bacterium | reverse complement strand
CCACATATTCCGCGCCGTCCGTCCATACCCGGTCCACCAACGTGGCTCGAGGCACGGCATACCCCCGATTCTCTACCAATACCCGCAGCAGCTTCAGCGCCAGATCCAGTGCCAGCAGAAAAAGGGAACTGACGAGGAAGGCCCGGCGGCGGCAGCGGTCCCGCTCAAATTCACTCCATGCCTGGCCGCGCTTTTCCGTGAGAAGGACCATGCCCCGAATGGCCATGAGCAGGAGGTAAAAGACACAGATGCTGCCGTGCCACACCGACCTGTGCCAAAGGCCCAGGTATCCGTTGTACAGGGCAAAGAGCGCCGTGCAGCCGAAGGACGCCGCGGCGCTTATCAAGGTCTGATAAATGTAATCCTCCCGCCAGCCCCGGAGGAGGCGTCCGATCCGGCCGTCACGTTTCATAGCCGCCGCCTTTCGGACGCACGCAGGCCTCGATGATGCGGGCCACCGCCTCCACCTCATCGGAGCAGTCCTTCCGGAGCCATTCCTTGACGATGGCCATGATGCCCTCCACATAGTAGGCGATATAGTAGGGCTGGTAGGCCTCCGGGATGGCAAACCGTGCCAGAATGGGGCGGAGGATATACCGTTTCAGACCCTCGTACCGCTGGTCATTCTGCATGCCGCCGGGGTTTCGGAACGCCGCCCGGTAGACTCTCTTATTGTCCCGGATGAAGCGGAGATAGGGCAGCAGATATTCCTGGGTGACCAGGATCAAGTCCCCCGGCTCCCGGCTGTCCATGCAGCGCAGAAGCTCCTCTTTCTGCTGGGGAAAATAGGAGAGAAACCGCTGGTTGATCATCTTCGCCGTCTCGTTCACCAGGTCGGCGATGGTCTCATAGTGCAGATAGAAGGTGGAGCGGTTGACTTCGGCCCGCTGGCAGATCTCCTTGACAGTGATATATTCCAGTTCCTTTTCCTCCAGCAGTTCGATGAGGGCTTCATCCATCCGCAGGGCGGTATTGAAGTATTTGCTCTCAGACTTGTTCATCTGCCGTCCTCCTTTCTGTTTACTCCGCCCCTTCGCTGATCTCCCGGGCGAGCTGGATGATCTCAAAGGCAGATGTTTCGACACCTTCAAAGAGATTCAGCGGGCAAAATCGAGGGAGATATTAATTGTGCTGGGAGAATCAAAGAATAAGCTCTCTGAAAGCTTGAATGTAAAATGTACAACCGAAGTTTAGAGCAAGAGCTAAGCTTATAATATCAGCAGGCAGAAAATCCGATGTTCGACCGCGAATTTTTGACCACCTCTTTTATGTGATCAATGTGATCAAAAATGATAAATTATATAAAAATAACCCCAATTTTCTACTATTTATGTCTGCAATATTGAGGCTTTATAGAGTCACATTTGGTCAGAACAGCTGCTGTCTACAAATAGTTGTAATTTTTATGAGGCTGTTAAGCAAATATCTGCCTTTTTTGCTGGACAATAGCAATCTTTTTGCAATTCATTCGTTTTTGTTGCATAAAAGTCCCAAACGCTTGAACCAAATTTTTTGTGGTGATTTGTAGTGCTTTCCAGCACTTTCCGCTCGGTATCGAATATTTTTTGACGCTCTTAAATCCGCTGTTTCCATGTGTTCCGGTCCTGACTGTGGTCAAATATGGGGTCAAAAACGCTTCCTGACCAGGGGCGGCAGGTGTCTGCCAGCCCCGGCCCGGAAGCGTTTTTTCGTGACTTTAGGTTTAGGGTATTGTACCTCTGCTGCGGCGGTTAAGCAAGTCTTTTCTCAACGGTAGGCGTATCACTTTTTCACACACCTATTCAAAGAATAAAAGCCTGCAGACCTCAGTCTATCTGTTCAGCAGCCACTGGATGCCTGCCGCTGTCCGTTCAATCCCTTGGACGAAGTGATTTCCGGGATTTAGTTGGAATGCGGTGTCGATATCTTTGCTCTGGTAAAAAGCATGGATCGCCTCTGTATTTTCTTGAACTGTTTTCAGAACTGGATTGCGGGTCTTGGCCTCCCTGTCCCCCAGGGA
>CASEAH010000034.1 GCA_949285935.1 uncultured Oscillospiraceae bacterium | reverse complement strand
GCGGAAAAGCACGGCGTTCTGGCAATGTTCTATCTGGAACTGGTCACGGGAATCCGCAAAGGCGAGCTGACAGCTTTGCTCTGGTCCGACCTGAACATTGAACACCGCACCATCTCCGTGAGCAAGCAGGCGGGCTGGAATGGGGAAGGGGAGCTGGAGATCCGCAGACCGAAAACGGAAAATTCTATCCGTGAAATCTCCATCCCACAGACGGCAGTCGATCTCCTGCTCGAAGAACACAGCAAGCACCCGGACAACCCCTACCTGTTCCCATCCCCCAAGACCGGCGGAATGTACCATCCCGATTCCATAGTGAACCTCCACAAGAAGATTCTGAAGGGCGCCGGCTTACCCCATATCCGTTTCCACGATCTTCGGCATACGTTCGCGACCGTTGCTCTGCAAAACGGCGTGGACGTGAAAACGGTGTCCAGCATGCTGGGCCACTATGACGCTGGCTTCACCCTCCGCACTTACACGCACGCCACCCGCCAGATGCAGGAAAGCGCGGCGGAGAAGATGGGGAGCTTCATGGAGCAGATTTTGTGAATATGCAGGAGCACCGAAGAAAAGGGAAAACCCCTCATTTCCGGTGGCATTATTTTCTCCGACGGAGTCTAAATCCACGTCGCAATTTGCGGCGTGTTTTTTAACCCACCCCACCCACGAAAAAACCCCGCAGATCTCACAGCCTGCGGGGTTCCATTAAACCAGTATTGTGCCACGACACCACACGACCTGTACAATACAAACCGGATTCAGTGCCTCTTAATCTGCCCCCCAAAGGGGGGCAGTGCCTTTTTGCAGCACAAAAAGCTTTAAGTTGATACTCAATTTTGTGGATTGATTCACCCGTTTATTTTCCCGTATGGGCCAAGACGTGGGTCGGAGAGAACCGACAAAAATTATAATGCCTCCAATTTCGCAAGTAGATAAGTCAGGGAACTGTCATAGAAGACAAAGTCGTCTGACAAACCATCATTTTTTGTGTCCACGGCTACCTTGCGCACAACGGCTTGTTCCGGCCTGACCAGAAGCAAAATCTTTACGTCCGGTTCATTCCGCCGAATTGACCGGCAGATCTCAATTGCCGGTTGCATATCTGCCTGATCTGCGATATCCAGGATCGCCACATTGGCATGGAAAATATCAACGCCGACGATAGCCTGTGAATAATTGAGTTGGGCGGCCCATAGGAAATGGAGCTCCGGTTTTGATTGAAAGGCCGCTGACAAGGCCTGCCCAAGCATCTTATTGGAGGATATAAATAGAACTGTTTTCATGATCGGTACCCTCTGTCAATGTCACTGCTTTTCTGAGTTGTTCCGATGGGTATGCTGCTCCTCAGGCCACACGAGATAACTTCCTGACAAATCCTCTGTTTGGTTCATGCCCACGGATCGGCTGCCTTGGGAGTGCGGACGCCGGTGAGCAGATACTGCTCCCAGAGGAACCACTTCCCGTCGCTGGCGCGCTGACGGAGCTTAATCGGGCGAGGAGCATCTGCGCCGCCGCAGGGGATAAACAGCTTCATATAGCCTGGTTCCTCACCGGAAACATGGTTGCTTTCGACTCGAATGGTATAGGGTGAGGTGGGGGTGTAGTTGTTATCAGGAGTAGAGCCGGCAAAGTAAGTAAAAGGAAGGTAGGTTTTCCCATCACGAAAACGGTCGTTCAGGAAAGAAATATCCTGTCCGTTCAAAGGGCGCGGCCCACGCAGCCAGTTCAGCATTTCCTGACCAATTTGCCGGTCGGCGGCATAGGCACACAGCGCCAGAACGGTCAGAGCCGCCGTTTGAAAAGGGGTATCAAGGGTAGCCTCCGGGAGAGCCTGCAGCTCCGCAAGGTTCTCAGGCAGTGCCGCAAAGGAAAAAGATTTACTCTTATTTCCTAAAGATGTGGCGGCCGTCATAACGGTGTCCATGGTAGACTGTTTTAACTTGTCAAAAATACTCATGCAAATTCTCCTTTCGCTTCTGCAAACATCATGCATTTCTATCCTCAGCCATAAGAGCGTATCAGATCCATACAAATCCTTTCCTCACCGAAAAAAGGCGGACACACGCCGGTGTTTCGATCCTGCTCGATGTACAGGTAGTCGCCGGAGGGATCAATCTGCACCGGGAAGCTGCCGCTGACGGAGCTGCCCATCCCGTCGGAGAGCTCCATCCGAAGGCAGTTTTCCTCCATGCGCCAGACGCCGGTATAAGCGAGCGCGTATACCTGTCCGTCTTCCGGCTGATGGTAGAGATTTACGATACCGGCATATTCCGGGTCGCCGCTGTCTCCCCAGCTGATCTCGATATCCCAGTGTTCACAGGCCCAATTGGTGTAGGCAAGTT
>CASEAH010000033.1 GCA_949285935.1 uncultured Oscillospiraceae bacterium | reverse complement strand
TGGGTCAGAATGTTGTAGAGAATGTCCAGGACAGCAGTGGCAGCCGTGAGGTTGGCGGCCATACTCTGTGGATCAGCCAGGGCCGCTTCGGCGCAGGAACGCTCCGAAGGGAAGAGATCCGCTGCCTTCAGCAGCTCCGGGTGGACACCGCCGATGGGTTTGGACAGCGTGTGACCGTTGCGGCGGACGCCGCAAACCACCTGGCCCGTAAATTCACTGTTGCCGCTGTCGATGTAGATGAGATCACGGCAGGCATAGAATGCATGGTGGCAGAGCTGCCGGGAGCGATTGTTGTCCACGGCACCGATCAGAATCACCAGCTCCGGGTTTCGCTCCCAGGTGCGACCGGGCGTGACCCACTGTTTGGGTGTGATCAGCTCCAGCAGCTGCGGCAGCGATTCCACAAAACCGGAAACGTATTCGGCTTCCAGGCCAAAAACGGCGGCGTAACGCTCTGCCAGCACCCGAGCCTTGTTTTCGCCCAGGTCTGCCGGGGAGAAATTCTGCCGGATGAGATTTTTTCCCTCCACAATATCACCGTCGCAGAGGATGAGACGGGATGGCCGATCCAGTGCGTACAGCAGCCGGTACAGGTGGGGCGCGATATGGCCCCCGGTGCCGCCGGCACCCAGCAGGACGATCTTTACCGGTAAGTCTGTGGGAAATCTCACGAGATTCCCTCCGTTGACAGCCGTTCCCCACCAAAACGGGTGCGGGTTGGCGCAATGGTCACAGCCCGGGACCACTCTGCAGGAAAGGCAGGGGAGAAGCCCTCCACAATGTCAGCCGGGTCCAGGGGAATGAAGGAGTCTCCGCAGAAAAAGCGGGCTTCCAGAGCCGGATAGATCCGATCCAGCTGGCCGACGACCAGATAGAGACCGGTCTCCCGTTCATCCCGGTCATCTACAGCAGAGAAGTAGGCTTCCATGCAGTGATGGCTGTGGATATCGGCATAGCGGATGTAGCGGGGGTCGTCATCGTAGGGGCAGTTTCGCAGATCAGCCTGGATGTGCTCCCGGCCCACTTCCTGCTGGGGAATATAGGCGAAAAAGTTTTGCAGCGCCGTATCCCAGTAGATTAGGGCCAGGGCCTCATAGGCCCCCTGTTCCTGCAGAAAGGAACGGAAGAAGGCAATGACCTGCTCCAGCAATGCCCGGGGGATGCGGGGCAGAGCCGGGGTAAACCCGGCTCTGATGGAGGAAAACTCGACAATGTTGTGTTTTGGGGCGAGAAACTCGCCCATGGCGGTTTTGCGAAGCTCATAGACCTGCCCATCCCGGGCGGGGATCAGACAGATGACTTTGTCGGAAGCGCGGGCATCTTCCACCGTAAAGAAGTGGCCCTTGTAGGCGGCCACCCCCTTGGTTTTCATGACCACCTTGGGCTTGACAAAACAGTCGGGATTCTTGTCCTTGGCTTTTTTCAGCGCCTCCAGGAACTCCCGGGAGCGCTCCATGGTCTCCTTCATGGACTGAATGGTGGTGCCTTTGGGGTCCTTGACCTCTTTGCGGATGCCGCAGTAATCCATGGTCCAGCTGACAAACTTGCCTTCCTCCAGG
>CASEAH010000032.1 GCA_949285935.1 uncultured Oscillospiraceae bacterium | reverse complement strand
AATCCAAGAATATTAAAAATGGTCATGGCATCAGCTAAAACGCTGGTGCCGTGGCTTTTTTTTATTTCATAGATATACGAAAAACGTATGGTTTTTCATAGCAGACAGGTATTAGACAGGATATAGAAGACGGGGGATAATAAATAAAAAAGAGGTAAATATGAATCGAAAAGAAAGAACAGAACAAAAAATGCAGGAGCTGTTTCACAGCCATGCCGCCGGGGATGAAGGAACGGACGGCGAATTCATGCGGATCCTGCAAGGTTACATTTTTGGAGACGTCTGCTATACAGGCAGTCTGGACAACCGCATGAGGGAGCTGGTCACGGTTACCGTGCTGACTACGATTAGCGCCCTGCCCCAGATCAAAGCCCATGTGCAGGCCAGCCTCAACGCCGGCTGCACACCGGTGGAGATCCGGGAGGCAGTTTACCAGTGCGCACCCTTTATCGGTTTTCCAAAGACACTTAATGCCATCAGCGCCATGAACGAAGTGTTTGCGGAGAATGGAATTGAACTGCCCCTGCCGTCCCAGAAGACTTTGACCGGTGAAAACGATGCGGAGCGCTATCAGAACGGATTAAAGATCCAGGAGCCTCTCTATGGAACAGAGATCGCGGACCGCTATACCTGGCTGCCCGGCGAGTTTGCCCAGGCAGTGCCCCGCTTCTTGACAGAACTGTGCTTCGGGGACTTTCAGACCCGCGCCGGCCTTGACGGGAAGACCCGCGAGTTGCTCACGGTAGTGTTGCTGGCGGCTTTGGGCAGTGCAGAAGTACAGTTAAGAAGCCATGTGGAAGGAGCGCTGAAGGCTGGCAACACTCAGGAGGAAGTGGTCTGCGCTCTGGTTCACGCCAGCGGATATATGGGCATTCCCTGCTTGTTCAATGCGCTGAACGGGTGCAAAGAATTATTGCAAACAGAATAAGACTAAAAAGGAGAGAAATGATGCGTATCAACGATAAAAATGAATTTAACAAAGAAAATGTATTTGGCCTTGGCGGCGCAAATACTGCTTATGCCCAGTATTTTGTGGGAAATTCCTATCTGAATCCCCTGACAGAGGCAGGGAAATGCCCGGTATTTCTGGCAAATGTCACCTTTGAGCCGGGGTGCCGCAACAACTGGCATATCCACCACGCCAAAAGCGGCGGCGGGCAGCTTCTCATCTGCACCGCCGGCGAGGGCTGGTATCAGGAGGAGGGAAAACCTGCCGTCAGCCTGACTCCCGGAATGGTCATCACCATCCCGGCGGAGGTGAAGCACTGGCACGGAGCCAAAAAGGACAGCTGGTTTTCCCACATTGCAGTAGAAGTGCCCGGTGAGGAGACCGGGAACGAGTGGTGCGAACCGGTGGACGATGAGGCTTATAACGGGCTGGAGTAAGGAGTTAGAATTCCTTATGCCGGACAATGCGGATACTAAGCAGCGCAGAACCAAGAAGGATCAGGGCTGTGACGCCGATGGCGCATCCGGCCAGCATGCCCACGCTCATATCCGGAAGGCTGTTGAGGGCGGCCGTCAGGTCGATGTCAAGGGACTTTGTGATCTTTGCCGCCAGAAAGCTCAGCAGGAAAATGCCTCCTATGGCGATGATCAGGGCGATCCGCCCTTTTTCTCCCCCGAATTTTAACTGGACGGGCAGCATGACCGCCAGGATCAGGAAGAGGACGGGCAGGATGGCAACGGCAGCCAGGACAAGTTCCATCACATCCAGGCCTCCCCGGACTGTCCCTGCGATCACCACCAGAAGGGTGGAGATGGTCCAGGCAGAAAGGGCCAGGATCAGGGCAAAGCAGTACTTTTCCACCACATAGCCTGCCCGGGTTATGGGCAGAGAGAACAGGAACGCATTTCCGTTGTCAAATTCGTCATAGCTGATGGTGCTCAGGGTAAACAAAGGAAATACAAAGGTGGCAAAGCCGATGGGGACGGAGAGACTGTCGGAGAACAGCGCCTGTCCCACGCTGATCATGACGATCACAAAGAAGAAATTCCTCTGCATTTTCATCAGTTTAAAATCTTTGATCAATAATCCTTTCATTTATGCTTCCCCCTTTACCATCATAGTGATCACTTCATCGATGCCGGCTTTTTCTACGGCGATCTTCGGGAAATT
>CASEAH010000031.1 GCA_949285935.1 uncultured Oscillospiraceae bacterium | reverse complement strand
AACACGCCTGAATCTCCTGTGTTATACCATTTGACTGGCCGCCATTCCGATTTTGCGATGCTCAGCGGCTTGATTTTGCATTGCTTTTTTGCACCCCTTAAAGACTTAAAGTTTCTGCTTGACTTTTATTAGCAGGTCTTTCTTTTTGGCAACATAATCTTACCAAAACATTCGGTTGCGTTACCACCAACCCATAAAGGAAATTTGTCAACCAGCCGTTGCATTTACGCAACCGCCTTTTCTTGCAGGGAGATGAGGCTTATTCTATCATCTCATTCGCCTGTAAAATCATCCTGCTTATACTGCCCGTTGACTTCTTCCGGCGTAGGATCTAAACTCTGTCGCAGAAGGCAAATACTCACCCGAAAAAGGTGGGGACGGAAGAAACTTCCGTAAGAAGTCTAAACGATATCGTTACGGTAAGCGTACATACCGTAAGCAGGCAGCCTGTTGTTACTGCTCTCTTGTGTGGCTCCCGTTCTGTTTCCTCTTTCTTTAAAAAATGGGCAATCCCCATAAGGGACTGCCCATCTATTCCATGAGTTATGAGATTTTTACGCCTTTGCACACTTTCCTACATCCAATAGTGTAAATATGCAATTCTGCAAAAACTCCAGCAATAAAGTACATCCCGTTTCAGTAGAGTTTTGCGCCTGCCGGAATACGGTCATCCACCATCAAAAGGTTTAATCCTTCACGACCGTTTTCTTCGTGTACTGCCGAAATCAGCATGCCGCAGGAGTCAATCCCCATCATCGGACGGGGCGGCAGATTTACGATTGCGATACAGGTTTTTCCCACCAGTTCTTCCGGCTCGTAGTACTCGTGAATGCCGCTTAAAATCACTCTGTCTGTGCCTGTGCCGTCGTCCAAAACGAATTTGAGAAGCTTTTTGCTCTTCGGTACAGCTTCACATGCTTTTACCTTCACCGCTCTGAAATCGGATTTTGAAAATGTTTCAAAATTTACAAATTCCTCAAACAAAGGCTCGATTTTCACATTGGAAAAATTGATTTTCTCCGGCTCTGCTTTTGGCGCTTCAGGAGCTTTTACCGCTTCAGAACTTACATCTTTTTCTTTCTTTACACCATCCAATGGTTTCATGGTGGGGAACAGCAAAACATCCCGAATCGATGCACTGTCGGTAAGGAGCATCACCAGCCGGTCAATGCCGATACCGATACCACCGGTGGGGGGCATACCATACTCCATGGCGGTGAGGAAATCCTCATCCACATCGCAGGCCTCGTCATCTCCCGCGGCTTTGGCAGCCGCCTGGGCTTCAAAACGCTCCCGCTGGTCAATGGGGTCGTTCAGTTCCGAGTAAGCATTGGCGTGCTCACGCCCCAGCACAAACAGCTCAAACCGCTCCACATACTCAGGATTGTCCGGCTGCTTTTTGGTCAGAGGAGAAATTTCAATGGGATGCCCGGTAACAAAAGTGGGCTGGATCATCTTATCCTCGCAGTATTCTTCAAAGAACAGATTGAGGATCTCACCCTTCTTATGCCGCTCTTCGTACTCGATATGATGCTCCCTGGCCAGTGCCCGGGCTTCTTCCAGCGTGTGCACCTGGGTAAAGTCCACCCCGGCGTACTGGCGCACGGCATCGATCATGCTGATCCTGGCGAAGGGTTTGTCCAAGTCGATCTCCACCCCGCCGCAGGTGATCTGGGCGGTTCCCAGGACCCGCTTGGCCACGGTGCGGATCATCTCCTCCGTCAGTTCCATGATTCCCTCCAGGTTGGTGTAAGCCTGGTACAGCTCCATCATGGTAAATTCAGGATTGTGGCGGGTATCCATCCCTTCGTTGCGGAAATTGCGCCCGATCTCATACACCTTATCAAACCCGCCGATGATCAGCCGCTTCAGGTGCAGCTCCAGAGCAATGCGCAGGTACATGTCCATATCCAGGGTGTTGTGATGGGTGATGAAGGGCCGGGCCGCTGCGCCGCCGGCAATGGTATGGAGGATGGGGGTCTCCACCTCCAGGAAACCCCTCTGGTCCAGGAAGTTCCGGATCTCCCGGATAATGCCTGAACGTTTGACAAAGGTCTCCTTTACCTCGGGGTTCATCATCAGGTCGATATACCGCTGGCGGTACCGGGTCTCCTGATCCTTCAGGCCATGGAATTTTTCCGGAAGAGGCAGCAGGGATTTGGACAGGAGGGTGATTTCCTCCACATGGACCGAGATCTCTCCCATCCGGGTACGGAACACATAGCCCCGCACGCCCACAATATCGCCGATATCATATTTCTTGTAGTCGGCATAGGCTTCCTCGCCCACATCATCCCGGCGGACATACAGCTGGATACGGCCGGTGCTGTCCTGCAGGTCGCCAAAGGAGGCTTTGCCCATTCCCCGTTTGCTCATCAGGCGTCCTGCCATGGACACCTGGGGACCGGTATGCTCCTGTCCCTCGGGAGGATCTACAAAATCGGCCTTCACCTGGGCCGCGTAATGGGTCACATCATAGCGGGTGATGACAAAAGGATCCTTCCCCGCCTCCCGCAGGGCCGCCAGTTTATCCCGGCGCACCTGGAGGATCTCGGAAAGTTCCTGCTGTGTCATCTCCTGGTCCTGTGTCCTGTTTTCTTCTGCCATTTACAACGTCCTTCCTCTGTGTCGCTCTCCCCGCGCTGCGGATCTCTTCCGTATTTACCGGCGGATGGCGAGGATTTTAATGTCGTAGCTGCCGTTGGGCGCGTTGACGGTAACGGTCTCTCCCACCTTATGGCCCAGCAGCGCCTTGCCTACCGGCGAGTTGTCGGTAATGGTATCGGGCTGGTTGCTGGATTCCAGGCTGGTAACGATGCGGAACTCCATCTCATCCCCGAAGCTGACGTCCAGGAATTTGACATAGGAACCGATGGATACCGTATCCTTGGGGACAGCAGCCTCGTCCACGATCTTCACATGCTTGAGCTGCTCTTCGATGGTAACGATGCGGGCTTCCATAATGGCCTGCTCGTTTTTGGCTTCATCATATTCGCTGTTTTCAGAAAGATCGCCAAAACCCCGGGCTACCTTAATTTTTTCCGCAATTTCCTGGCGTTTATGGGTTTTCAGGTCCGCCAGCTCCCGCTTAAGCTCTTCAAAGCCTTCGGCGGTCATTACAATTTCCTGTGCCATGCTTCATGCTCCTTTTTTGTAATAAATGTCGTATTATGGGACTTCATACTTCAGATATGACAGTAAGCAGGGGGCTGCAACACCACCTGCCGAAATTTACGTCTCATTTTTGGCGCTCAATGTTCTTTATTATAGCCACCCTTCTCCCCCCTGTCAATACCCCCAAAAATTCCGGAATAAAATACCATTTTTTGCCTTACAATCCCCATTTTCGGCTGTCAAAAACGCTTTTCCGGCCAGGGGACCGGCATGTCGCCCAAGCGGGCGCGGCGGCCATCCAGCCGGCACTGATCCACTCCCAGTTCGACCCGGGGAGGACGTGCCCCCAGTTCTGTCACCGCACCCAGAAAAACTTCCTCCTCCACTCCGGGAGGGATCCAGTCGCCCGGTCTTCGCCAACCGGAAACTGTCAAATCTGTAATCGTGGGCTGTCCCCGGGTACGGGTATCCGGTGCGGCCACTACCATGGTTGGGATTCTGGTCTGCGTCTCTCCCGCACTGAGGGCCACACTCAGGACGCATCCCCGCAATTCCCGGGGATCCTGGGTAAGCTGTACCAGTGCCCCTGTCTCTTCCAAAAGCCGCTGTGCTTCTTCCTCGTACCTGCCGGGTTTTTGGGTGTAAACCCGAAGCATGCCGCCCCTTTCCAGCAGCTGGCCGCAACACCAGGGGTGCAGCCCCTGGGGGTCACTGACCCCTACTACCGCCCGTTCTCCCGGCTTTACCCTTTCCAGCAGCTGGCCGGCAGCTGTTACAGCCAGCCTTACCTGGAACAGTGCCGGGCGAAAGGGTATGATCCCGCATCCTGATGGCATCGGAAGCTGGCTGCTTACCACCACCCTGCCGCCAGTCCCCACTAAAGCGCGCAGCTTCCTCCAGGGCGGGCGCTTTGGAGAACGCACCGACAGCAACCGGTAGCGGCAGCCGCGGAAGGACTTTTCCTCCACTGTGACCCGGTTCCAGGGCGCCCGGTACAGCAGCCGCTGCCGTAAGGTTTCCCCCTTTTCAGGTTCCGCTGGGGCAATCACTACAAACATCTTTTCTCACCCCTTGTCCGCTTTTGTACAGCTTATGCCCTCCTGGTAAAAAACATGCGTGGGATTTTTCTTCTTTTATCTCCGCCCACAAGCAGATGGACCCCATCAAAAAAGCAAGCGGCAGCTGAACATCTGACCTGATCCTCTGCCATACCCAGCATAACAGTCTGACGCTCATACCGGTGAGTCTGAGGTTGGGTTCCACAGGCTTGTCCAGGCGGACCGGATTTTATCTGAACTGCTGGTTCCAAGGCCTAAAAAAACTGCCGCTGTTTGCATGGCAGCATCCCGTTATCCTGTACTTGTCGAAACCCTCTTGGTACATTGGCCCTGAAAGGCAAAACTTTTTGAGGGAGCCTTCTCCTGCAGAGGCATGGGTTTCCCTGGCAGCCATCACCCATGATGTACGGCATGGGGGAAGCGGCCTCATAGGGGTCGTTCTTTCAGCCCCGCCTCGACATCTCTTTTCACCAATCGCAAAATCCCCAACGATCTTCATGGCTATGATCAAAATCAGGTATCGGCAAAGTTGAGAGGCAAACCCTATAAAGATACCATATCAACAAGCCTCGCAAGGTGCACCAAGGTTTTTACCGCTTATACCACCCGCTTGATAATCCGTAAAGGAGCATTTGCGCAAAACTTTTTCCAGGCAGAAAAATGGTTGTTTATCCCTTGCTTCGCCCTGCCCTTGAATCTGATTACTCTTCCCAACAGAACTGGGGAGCCTCGTTGTGCTCCTGTATATAAAAAACCGAAGCCCTTCTCAGGGCTTCGGTCCCATGTCGTTTCAATTGCTGCTGCCGCTTTGAGCAGAGGAGGCGGTGTTCATCTCGGTTTTGACGGCGGTATTCAGCAGTTCCACCGCTTTTTTCAGCGCAGCGTCCGCATTGGGATTTCCCATTGCCGCCGCACGCTCCTCTGCGCTGGCTCCCCAGCGCACCTCATAGTCCGCCGCTACACCGGTCCCGTCATAGGAGACACCCCCGGGTCCGGAGTACCGGGCCACTGTGATCACAATGGCAGAGCCGTCCTGCAGTTTTTTGTCCTCCTGGCGGGTACCCTTGCCGAAAGTGGCTGTTCCCACGGTCCGGGCCTTGCCGGTATCCCGCAGAGCCTGGGCAAAAAGTTCGGCGGTTCCCATGGTATCGCCGTCGGTAAGCACCATCATGGGAAGCTGAATTTCCTTTTCGTCAGAGTTGGCCAGGGCCTCGATCCTGCCATCCTGATACTCGGCATAAGCAATGACCCCTTTGGGAAGCAGGATGTCCAGCATATCCGTGATGTAGCCCACATTGTCACAGCTGATTCCCCGAATATCCAAAATCAGGGAGGTGGCGCCTTCGCTGATCAGTTTGTTGACATTTTTATCGAACTGAGAGGGCGTGGCCGAGGTGATGGCGGAAAAACGGATGTAGCCCTTTCCTCCCTCCAGAAGGGTGCCGCTTACCGTAGGCACGTCCACAGTACGTCTGGTAATCTCCACCTGGTTCTCTTCGTTGTCCTGACGGCGCACCAAAGTGATTTTGGTTCCGGCCTCTCCCTGGAAGGTGGATACCAGTTCCTGATAATTGTCCGCAGTGGCAGTTTCGTCATCCACGCTGACAATAATATCTCCCGCTTTCAGCCCTGCCACTTCAGCCGGGGATTCGGGATATACCTCTTTGATTTTGATGTAGCCGTCGCTGTCCAGTTCGGTCACGACGCCGATTCCCACATATTTACCGCCTTCAGTGCTGTTATACGTCTCGTACTCCTTGGCGGTAAGGTAGCGGGCATAAGGATCTCCCAGCCCTTCCAGGTATCCAGCCACCGTATTGTCCCGGATGGCTTCCTCATTCAGGGTGCCGTAGTAATATTCCCGCACCATCCGATCCACTTCGGAAACCTTGTCGTACATGGCTTCCCGCTGGCTCAGACTGTTGACTTTGGCGTCAAATTTATTCATGGACCAAATAATGGTCAGGGATACAGCCACCGCGGCCACAATGGCCATATAGGCAATGGCGGCGCCCAAAGAAATCTTTTTGTTCATCTTCACGCTCCTTATCGTCCGCTGATTCCAAAAGAGGTTCTCAGTTGAGGTAGTTCAGAGGGTTCTGGGCCACGCCGTTGACACGCACCTCAAAATGGAGATGCGGCCCCGTGGACCAGCCGGTAGTGCCTACATTGGCAATATTGCTGCCCTTGCTGACATAATCTCCCACACTGCAGTTGATGCTGCTCAGGTGGGCGTACAGGGTGGAGTATCCGCCGCCATGGTCGATAATGAGATACTTGCCATAGCCCTGACCGGGAATGTAAGTAGTTTTGGTAAAGGTAACGGTTCCCGAGTTGGCGGCAACCACACTTTTGCCGTTGACGCCCGCTCCGGTAAAGTCTACGCCGGTGTGGTAGTCGGTTCCGTTGAAGCGCCAGCCAAAATAGGAGCTGATATAGGTATACCCGGGTACGGGATACATAAATCCGCCGCCCACAAAATCGCCGCTGTTGTCCATTTCCGCATAGATGGCGTCAATCTCGGCCTGAACAGCCTGCATCTCCTTCTGGAGTGCCTCTTTGTTGGCCAGGAACTCCTGCTCCATCTTGGTAATGTTCTGGATCTCCTGCACGGTGGCCGCCAGCATCTTATCCAGTTCTGCTTTCTTTTGTTCCACGCTGATCCGGGAAGCGTCCAGCTCCGCCTGGTCAGCCTCCAGCTGGGTTTTTGCCTCCTCTATGGCCTCCTTGTCGGTGGTCAGGTTATCCAGCAGGTCCTGATCGTGCTCCGCCACCCGTTTCAGGTATTCGCTGCGTACCAGGAAGTCACTGAAACTGTCCGAGCCCAGTACCAGACCCAGGGTGGAGGTATTGTCCGCCATATACATGGCCCGGATCCGCTTTTTAAAGAGCTCATAGTTTTCGTCGATCTCTCCGGTGAGCTGGGCAATTTCCTCTTCCTTAGCGGCGATCTCCTCCTCCAGAACCGTGATCTTCTCCTGCAGGACGCTGATCTGGCTTTTCAGGATATTGATCTCCTGGGTCTGCTTATTCTTGATGGCCTCCTGCTTGGCTTTCTCTGTTTTGGCATTGTCGATCTTATTCTGAAGTTCCTTCTGCTGCTGCTCCAGTTCCTCATATTGGCTGTTCAGCTCGCCCAGAGTGGATTCAGCCCTGGCTTCCACCCCCGCCAAAGGGATCAGGGCCAGCAGCAAAGCGGCGCAGCCCACAAGGACCGCCCGCCGGGGAACAAAAAATCCGGGGAATTTGCTCATGGTTGGGGTGCACTTCCTTTCTTGGGGGCAAAGAGGGGTGGGAACCGCAGGCCGGATCACGCCGTCAGGGTTCCCGGGAACCGGGACGCTATACCTTCAGGTACCGTCCCACAAAAAAGAGACTGCCGGCCATTCCGAAGCCCACTCCCGCCCCGGAAAAGCCCAGGAACATCCAGGGAGCGATGTCCGGGAAGGCCACCAGATTCTGGTAAACCAGCTGCAGCCAGGAAGAGGGAGCATCCCCGATCCACTGCATCACATACTCATAGCCCACCCACAGGACGCCAAAGGAGAGGAGGGCGGAAATCAGTCCGATGATCATCCCTTCCACCATAAAAGGCAGACGGATGAAGGCATCGGTAGCCCCCACATATTTCATAATGTTGATCTCCTTGCGCCGGTTAAAGATGGTGACTTTGATGGTGTTGGAAACAATGATGACCGACACCATGGCCAAAATGGACACAATAAAGGTACCCGCCACACTGACGCCGGTTTTGATGTCGGTAAGGGTGGCGGCCACATCGGTGGGGGCGCTTATCTGGAGCACGCCGGGCAGCGCACCGATCTTCTCCAGTGTGGCGTCCATCCTGCCCAGGTCCCGCAGTTTGATGACATAGGAAGGAGGCAGGGGATTATCATCCATCAGCCCGTCCAGCAGATAGGCAGAGTCGGGGATCTGTTCCATCATGCCAAGCAGGCCGTCCTCCCGGGATACGAAGCGCACCGAAGAGACATTGTCCATTCCCTTCAGTTCCTGATCCAGCAGGTCCAGGGTACTTTGGCTGGCGTTGTCCTCCACAAAAACCACCACTTCGTTCTGGCTCTCGATGTAGCCCATGATGGCGTTTACGTTGAGACTGAACAGCACAGCTGCACCGATCAGGAGCATGCAGGCCACCAGCACCCCGATGGAGGCCAAAGACATCTGCCGGTTGGCCTTGATATTGTGGGCGCCTTCCTTTACCAGATATTTAAAGCCGCTGCTGGTCATGTCGTGTCCCTCCCGGCTTGTCCGAAACGATCCGCCCGTTCTCCAGTTCGATGACCCGCCGGTCAAAGCAGCCTACCAGATCGTGGGCGTGGGTCACCATCAGCACCGTGGTGCCGCATTTGTTGATCTCATTGAGCAGATCCACAATCTCGTAGGACAGCTCTGGATCGATGTTGCCGGTGGGCTCGTCCGCAATGATGAGGGCCGGGTTGTTCACCAGAGCCCGGGCCAGCGCCACCCGCTGCTGCTCCCCGCCCGAGATTTCCTGGGGCAGGCAGCGGGCCTTGCCCGCCAGACCCAGCAGGTCCAGCACATAGGGGACCCGGCGGCGTATGTATTTGCTGGAAACATTGGTGACCTGAAGGGCAAAGGCCACATTCTCGTACACGGTCATGGATGGGATCAGACGGAAATCCTGAAACACCACCCCAATGGTCCGGCGGAAGCCGGGGATCTCCTTGCGTTTCATGGTGCAAAGGTTGTACCCGTTGACCATCACCGTCCCTTTTGTAGGGACCAGCTCCCGCAGAAGCAGTTTAATAAGGGTGCTTTTTCCCGCGCCGGAATGCCCCACCACAAAAACAAACTCCCCTTTGTGTATGGTGAGGTTTACATCCCGGAGGGCGTCCACTCCCGTTGAGTAGGTCTTGGACACACCTGTAAATCGAATCACTGGTTCACCGCCTCATAGTTTTCTTTGCCCCGGCGGGGCCGGCCTGCCGGGGCACGTTACACTATGCTGTCACTGTTTCCCATGCTGTCCCGGCAGGGTTCAGTACTTGACAGGGTTGGCTGTCAGGTACTTTTTGACCATCAGGGCCACCTTGAAGATGATGGCATGGTCAAATTCCCGCAGGTCCAGCCCGGTCAGCTTCTTGATCTTTTCCAGACGGTACACCAACGTGTTCCGGTGGACAAAAAGCTTCCGGGAAGTCTCGGAAACGTTCAGGTTGTTTTCAAAGAATTTCTGAATGGTAAAGAGAGTCTCCTGATCCAGGCTTTCAATGGAGCCCTTCTTAAAGACCTCCCGCAGGAACATTTCGCACAGAGTGGTGGGCAGCTGATAGATAATCCGGGCAATCCCCAGGTTATCATAGCTGACAATCAGCTTCTCGGTATCAAAGACCTTGCCCACCTCCAGGGCGGCCTGGGCTTCCCGGAAGGACCGGGCCAGATCCTTGACCCCGGTGACCACGGTGCCGATCCCCACTACCACCTTGGTGTAGAACTCGCTGCCCAGGGTGTCCACAATGGAGCGGGCCAGCTTTTCCAGATCCTTGGTCTCGATGCCGCTCTTGATCTCCTTGACCAGAACAATATCGCTTTCGCTGATGTTGAAGACGAAGTCCTTCTGCTTGTCCGGAAACAGGTTCTGGATCACGTCAAAGGCAGAAATATCGTTGGCAGACACAATGCGGATCAGTAGCACCACCCGGCTGACCTCGGCGCTGAAGTGAAGCTCCCGGGCCTTGACAAAAATATCGCCGGGAAGGATATTGTCCAGAATCACATTCTTGATGAAATTGCTGCGGTCATATTTCTCGTCGTAGTACTGCTTGATGTTACTCAGGGAAACCGTCAGCACGCTGCACAGCTTGGCGGCCAGCTCGTCGGTGCCGGATACAAACACCGCGTACTCCGCCTTCATTTTGGAGCCGAAGGGCTTGTAGGTGATCCCGTCCCGAACAAACAGGTCGTTGTTTTCTCCCAGGTCAATGGCCAGGAAGTCATTGGGTTCCCCGATCTTGGTCAGGTCGCTGCAGGCGATAATGGTGGCGTTTTCATCCACGACGCCGATAACACGGTCAATGGTGTCGCGCATCTGATACACAAGGCCCTGGAACAATCTGTTGGACATAACTCTACCCCTCTTCACCTTTCTATTTCAGTCTTGCCGCTTGCTGCCATGCAGGGCATCCGCTGCACCAGCGCAGCCAATCAAGCTTATTGTACAATTTTCTTTGTGCATTTGCAACATATTTTTTCGTATAAATTGTTGTTTTGCGTCCATTTATTGGACATTTCCGTTAGGAATGGGCAAAAAAATATTGCAACAATGCTAAAAAAGCCAGATTTGACGCGGGTTTAGCCTGTCATTTTCCCTACTTGGGAAGCAAAGGGGATTTCGACCAAAACAGAAAACAGCACCGGCGTTTTTTGTCAGTCCGGTGCTATTTTATCACATATTTGTTGAGATTGTATGAATAAACCGTGTTGGTGCCGTGATCTTCAGCCCCGGATCCGGGCCAGTTCTTCTTTCCGCAGCTCCCGGCACTCTCCTTCGGCCAGAGTACCGTCCAGCTCCAGCCCGCCCATGGAGATGCGCTGCAAAGCCACCACCCGGGCCCCGCAAACGCCGAACATCCGCTTGATCTGATGGTACATTCCTTCGCAGATGGTGACCCGGGCAAGATCCTCCTCCACCCGTTCCAACCGGGCGGGCAGGCAGTCCCCGTCCTTGAGGGGGATCCCCGCCGCAAAGGCGGTTTCCATTTCCGCTGTCACCGGCCGGTCCAGCCGGGCCAGATAGGTTTTGGGGACGTGGTTTCGCGGTGAAAGAATGCGGTGGGCAAAATCTCCGTCGTCTGTCAGGATCATCATTCCCGTGGTATCCTTATCCAGCCGCCCCGCAGGAAAGATTCCCCGGCGGCGCAGCGGTTCAGGCACCAGATCCACCACCGTCCTCTCCCGGGGATCCCGGGTGGCAGATACCACTCCTGCCGGTTTGTTGAGCAGCAGATAGATATGCCGGCGCAGCGTTACCGCCCGGCCTTCCACCGTCACCTGATCCCGTTCCGGATCCACCTTCTGCTCCGGCCGGAGGGCCGTCTGTCCGTTGACTGCCACCGCTCCCCTGCTTACCAGCGCCTTGACGTCTTTCCGGGACCATCCCCCCTGAGCTGCCAGGATTTTATCCAGACGTTCCGGTTTCATGGGGTCCACCGCCTCCCTGTTCCTGCCTTTTTATTCAGTATAGCAGGAAACCCGGAAGCTTTCCAGTAACTTTGCTCCCAACAGCTTTTACGGCTCTGCGGTTTCTCCTTCCAGCGCGCGGATCATCCCTCCCAGTTCCCGGGCAGAAAGGTCCGCACCGATCACCCGGTCCTCATACACCAGCAGACTGGCCACCATCCGGGGCTCCTGGCCCTGAGGCGCCTTGACCGCATAGCTGTATTTTGTCACCGTTCTCCCCCGGTATTTTTCCAGGTCAAAGCCCTGGCTTTGCTGGATCTGGTTGTAACCCACATAGATGGAATCAAATTCCGCAGGGATGGTCACCTCCATCTTGGAAATAGGGACCTGCTCCACCTCCAGCCCCCGGGCGGCAATAAACTCTACCCGTTCCTCATTGGTGGCGGCGGCAGTGGATGTCCCCCGTCCCAACACACTCACCGCTCCGGCCCAGGGTGTGGAAAGGGCCACGGCAGTCACGGTTGCCGCAGCAAGCCCTCCCAGCACGGCCAGGGCAATTTTTTTATGAAACCGGAAGGTCCATGTGACCATCGTTCCAGCCCCCTGTTCTGTAAATTGTGCCGGGCACAGCTCCGGCAGGGTATGTTTCTATGATATGGGCAGGAATAGGTGAAATATGCTCTGCCACTTGCCACAGAAGGGAAATAATGGTATGATGAGCGGGAACCCCGCTTATGTGGCGGCGGTTCCAAAAGACAGAGTAGGGTCCTGTGCGTTACGCTCCCTGGAGCGTTGCAGTGCCGCCCGGACGGGGAGTTGCCGGGCGGACGAAAAGCGTTTCTCCGGTGCTGCCGGTTCTCTTGCAGGGGATGGCGGTGTCCGGAAAGGGTCTCTTTTCCGCCAAATATGTTTGGTGGATGAGACTTTCGCTTGCGGTGCGGGCCCCGCATCCCGCTGTTACACAGGTGAAGCGCGGGCGCTCTTTTTTCTGTCCCGTGGGCCTTCTCTTTGTGCAGCAACGTGAAGATGTTTTTTGCATCAAAGAGGAGGTATTTTTATGTCCAAAATCACATCCAAGCCGTCCCCTGTCCTTCTGCCCGGGCCATGGAGCCCTGCCTGGTGGCGCAGCGCCCTGGCGGAAATGGGCTCCTTCCGCACCATGGTCCTGGCAGCCCTGCTGCTGGCCCTGCGGATCGTGGTCAGCTCCTTCTTTATCCCTCTGGGCGACAATCTCCGGGTCTATTTCAGCTTTTTTGTCACCGGCCTCACCGGCGTCCTTCTGGGGCCCCTGTGGGCGCTGCTTTACGGAATGGCCAGTGATCTGCTGGGCTTTGTGATCCACCCCACCGGCGGCTTCTTTCCCGGCTACGTCCTTACTGCCATGATGGGCGCTTTTACGTATGCCCTGTTCCTTTACCGGGCCAGAATCACCATCCTGCGCATCTTTCTGTGCAAGCTGGCGGTGAATCTGCTGGTTAATGTGGGGCTGGGGGCGCTGTGGAGCTCCATGATCTATGGCAAGGGCTATCTCTACTATCTGGCCAAAAGCATTGTCAAAAATCTGGTGATGCTGCCCATTGAGACCGCTTTCCTGGCTCTCTTCCTGGGATTGATGCTGCCTGTCACAGCCCAGCTGCGCCTGACTCCTCCCCAGCCCGGCCGCCGTATCCCCTGGTTCTGAACGCGTCCCTTGCTGATCGTCCTGCCGGAAGCTGATTATGCCGGTTTTTGGCTATACGCCCAGAGGCATCCCGGTTTCTCCGGGTACGGTTCTGCTTCCTGACAAAGCCAGTATGGGTCCCCGGGCTGTACTTCCGTTAATGCGGATGGCAGCCTGACAATCCGGCTCATGGCTTCACTGGAACGGTTGGTAAAGGGAGCAGCCCATAAAATCGTCAAAAGTCTTGGGTTGTTGCAAAATAAAAATGCAACAGCAGCCCGCACAAAATCAGAAACCATAACGAAAATCGGCCCTCCAAAGAAGCTTTCCTGGCTTCCTGCGAGGGCCGATTTTGTGCATAATTTTTGAATATCTATTTTGCAGCAGCCTCTTTCCGAAATGGGGGACGCTTAAATACGGTTTTCAGGAAATGCGCAGATATTAGCAACAGGCCAAATTCAGGCCAGATTCATCACCAACCTAACAGATTCTGCTGGATGCACTTACCCTTGTTCCGCAGTCAAGTATAACAATGGCATGTGAATCCCCATCATGTTCACGATGAAATTGGGATATGGCAAAGTGTCCAAAATTGAGCGTCATTTCTTTCCTGTAAGTACCATCCAAAAATTGCTCTATCAAAACAGTGTACAAAACCGGAATCTTTTGGAGCAGTCCTGCCTCTCCAAAGGTTCCGGCTTTCTGCTGCCATAAACATTTTCTGTGCAAATGGCAACTGCATTTTGGTCCTGCGGCAGCTTCTTTTGTGAGGATCACAGCCATGCTGCGGCTGGATGATGTTTTGAGGGCCGGGGAGACATATTCCTGAGGGATCACGCCAGCGGGCTGCCGCAATGGGGACAAAAGGCCGGCTTTTTCTCCCGAATGCTGAGCCGTCCGCCGCACCGGGGGCATCGGTAGAAGATTTCTGCCTGAAAGATTCCCCCAAGCATCAGCACAGCACCCAGGATCCCTACCCACTGGATGGTGGTCATCAGGCTGAACAGCCCCAGCAAGATTCCCGCGGCCAGCCCAAGGTTCAATAGCAAATGGCTTCTTTTGTAGTCCATCTTTCTCCTTTCCGGCTGCCTGCCATGGCCTGGAAATTTCCAACCGGGCAGCTGCCTGCTTCTGTGGCAGCAGGGTGCCGCCGGGAGACTGCCGCCTGAATTTTTCTGCGGCCAGGCCGGCGGCTTGTTCCGGCCCCAAAAGGCAATTGCGGCAAGTGCTTCCAAACCGGTTAAACACTGTTGACTCTGCATTCTTTGCTCAGCAGCCCGTAATGGGGCCGCTGCTGTTTCAGCGGTACTTTTGTTGGTCACCTGCCGCTGTCATACCACCCGGCCTGGCGCCCCGGGCAAAAGTTTTTGGGGGACACCTTTCCCAGCAGAGCCGGAGGCTTTTTACTCAAGAAAAACCGGCTGCGGTGCCCGGAGGCCCCGCAGCCGGCAAAAACCATGATTACTCTTTTTCGTCGTTCCAGAGAGCCTTGGCTTCTTCCACCACCGCGGCTTCCTTTTCCTTGGGCAGCTGCTCATACCGTTCAAATTTCAGGCTGAAGCTGCCCCGGCCCTGGCTGATGGAGCGCAGGACGGTAGCAAAATCCGCCATTTCGCTCATGGGGACTTCGGCTTCGATTTCCTGGCGCTTGTCGTGAGTGGGCGTCATGCCCATGACACGCCCGCGGCGCTTGTTCAGTTCGCCGATAATATCGCCGGTATTGGCGTCGGGAACCTTGACCTTCAGGCTGCCCACCGGCTCCAGAATGACCGGGTTGGCCTGAGGCAGGCCCGCTTTGTAGGCAAGAGAGGCCGCCGTTTTGAAGGCCATTTCGGAGGAATCCACAGGATGGTAGGAGCCGTCCACCAGGGTGGCCTTGATGCCAACCATGGGATAACCGGCCACCACGCCCCGCTTAACGCTTTCCTGCAGGCCTTTTTCCACCGCCGGGAAGAAGTTCTTGGGCACCGAGCCGCCGAACACCTTCTCTTCAAAGACCAGGCCCTCGCCCTCGCAGGGCTCAAACTCGATCCACACATCGCCAAACTGGCCGTGTCCGCCGGACTGCTTCTTGTGGCGGCCCTGGACCTTGACCTTCTTGCGGATGGTCTCCCGATAGGCGACACGGGGTTTCTCCAGACCCACATCGATGCCGAACTTGGTTTTGAGCTTGGACACAATAACGTCCAGATGCTGCTCGCCCAGGCCGGACAGGATCTGCTGCCGGGTCTCAGTATTATTTTCAAAGCCCATGGCGGGGTCCTCTTCCTTCAGGCGGGCCAGCGCCTGGGCGATTTTGCCCTCATCGCCCTTGTTCTTCACCACAATGGCCATGCTCAGGCAGGGCTCGGGGAATTTGGTGGTGCGGAAGGATACCACCCGCTTGGGATCGCAGAGGGTATCGCCGGTCACCGACTCAGCCAGCTTGGTCACCGCGCCGATGTCGCCGGCCACAATGCAGTCGGTATCGTCCTGCTTCTTGCCCTTGACGCTGAGGAGCTTGCCCATCCGCTCCGGGTTGCCGGTGCGGGCGTTGATGGGGGAAGATCCGGCGGTAAGCTTGCCGGCCACCACCTTGACAAAGGACAATTTGCCCACGAAGGGGTCGGCCACGGTCTTGAAAACATAAGCGGCCAGAGGATCGTCCAGGGAGCATTTGATGTAAGTTTCATTCCCATCCTTGTCGGTGGCGGTCTCGCCGGCATTGTCAGCCGCAGAGGGCAGGATGCTCACCATAGCGTTGAGGAGGGGATGAATGGCCTCGGTGGTAAGGGCCGAGCCGCAGAATACGGGGGCGATGGTGCTGTCCTTGACGCCCTTGAGCAAGCCCTGCTCGATTTCTTCATGTGTGAAGGGCTCTCCCGCAAAGAACTTGTCCATCATTTCGTCGCTGGTTTCGGCGATGGCCTCGTAAAGGCTGTTCTTCATCTCCTCCACCACCTGGGCGGCGCCATCGGGAACGGAGTCGATCTCCTTGCGGGAGCCGTCGGCGGCGTAAGCGAATACTGTATCGGTGACAAGGTTGATATAGCAGACAACCTTGTGATTTTCAACGTAAGGGATGACCATGGGGCAGATGCTGTTGCCGAAGGTCTCTTTCATCTGGGCAATGACCTTGTAAAAGTCGGCGTTCTCCTGGTCCATCTTATTGATGAAGAACACCTTGCACTTGCCCATCTCGGTGGCCATGCTGTAGGCCTTCTCGGTGCCCACATTGACGCCGGACTTTCCGGAAACCACAATGAGCACGGTGGCCGCGGCGCGGATACCTTCCCGCATGCCGGCGGCAAAGTCAAACAGACCCGGGGTGTCGATGAGGTTGATCTTGGTATCTTTCCATTCCATAGGGGCTACGGTGGATGCCACGGTTACTTTGCGTTTGATCTCTTCGGGGTCAAAGTCGCACACGGTGTTGCCTTCGGCAGTCTTGCCCAGTCTGTCCGTCGCGCCTGCCCGGAAGAGCATCGCTTCGGCGAGGGAGGTTTTGCCGGCGCCACTGTGACCCGCAATTGCAACGTTTCTGATCTTGTCGGCCATATATTGTTTCAAGATGGCTCGCCCCTTTCCTTTTACCCGTTTACAGGCATGTATATGTCAAACGCCTTGGCGTAATGACCAAGTTTTTTCTTCATGCTACTGATTTATTATACTGTTTTTACAACCCGATAGCAAGAAACAACTTGTGTACAAACACCAACCGGATAGAAAAAAATGCAGGGCAAAATTGTGCGTTTTAACGGAAAGCCGCCCGGCCTTCCTGAGAATGGCCGGGCGGCTTGATGGTAAATACCCATAAAACGGATTATTTTTATCCCCGTCGGAGCAGGGGGATCACCAGCTGCAGCAGCATCCAGAACAGCTGATAGACGGCAATGGCGATCCAGGTAAGGGTAGGCATGGTGCGGGTAAAGGCAAAGAAGGTAACCACGGCAAAGCCGATGACCACCGACACCAGCAGCAACGCTGTCTCCACCGACAGGGTCCCTGAGCAGGACTGGGCGGCAGCAATGGCACGAACATAGCTTGCGGGGGTCCCGTCATGGATCATGCCGGCCCGACGCCGGCCCTGGGGAGCCAGCAGCTGGTCCACCTGGGAATGGAGGGCGGCAGGAATGATTTCCACCAGATCCTCGGGGAAGTCATAGACCTGGGCCACCTTTTTGGCGGTGACACAGGGATCGGTAGTATAGACACAAACGGCAATATCCCGGTCGTACAGCAGTTCCATCACCCGGCGCATCTGCTTGTCCGCCTTGTAGCTGAGGATATACATGGCAGCGGCTTCTCCGGAGTTGGAAAGGTACAGGGCTTCCCGTCCGCCCTGGGTATGGCGCTCCTCAAACTCCCGGTCGGGGATCTCCACTCCGTAAAACTGCATCAGTTCCCGGTTGCCGATCAATACCCGGCGGCCGTCCACCCAGGCGGAAATTCCCTTTCCATCCTCATAGGCCAAGCTCTCCACCGGCCGCAGCAGGTTATCCCCTGACACCAGATCCCGGAAGATGGGGGTCAGCGTGGAATCGCACTGCGCCAGAACGCTGGCGGCGTCCTGGATGGCCTGATCCACCGGACGCTTGTTCAGGACCTTGATGCCGTGGAGGGTCACGGAAGCAGCCGGGAACAGATCGGAGCAGCGGAGGATGATGCCGTTTGTCCGGCCAAAGGCCTGGGCGGCCTCATAGCCGCAAAGGGCAGCTTTCCGTCGGGCAAGCTTGCCGCTCACCACCGAAAGGGGCAGATTGGCAGCGATGACTCCTGCCAGAGGAGAGGTGATGCAGAGCGCCGCGGTAAACACGCAGGCGGCAATAAACACATCTTTGTTGAACAGATAAGAAACCACCGCCATCACCAGGGCGGCCACAGCGGTCATGGGAGCCACGATCCTGGAAATATCCTCCGCCTTGCTTTCGCTGAAGGCCTGGTCCAGGTATTCGGTCACCCCTTCGGCCCGGGTAAAATAAGCCACCACCGCTTCGTCCTCTTCGATTGCCTTTCCGCCCAGGCGGCGGGCCAGCTGGCGGTCCTCCACAATATCTCCCACATATTTTGGGCCCTTTCCGGCAGCGAACTGATAGTTCCGCCCCACCCGGCCCAGCAGGATGAATTTGCCCAGCGTGTTGAAAAGAAGCATCAGCGCCCCCATGGGCAGATACACATTGGCTGCGTATGTGGAATAGATCTCGGGGCGCATGGCCACATAGGCGCCCTGCACCAGACAGGCAAAGACGCCCAGGGCGGTATAACTGTCATTGTTGGGCCGCAGGCAGAAAAGGGAAATCATACCCCCGCCCACCGTGTTGCCGCTGATGAGGGCTGAAAGGATCACCGCTCCCACAGCGGTCCACAGGTACACTCCCAGATTTCCTTCCGGGTCCAAAGCCGCGGGCAGAGGCAGTCCGTATTCCGGAGCCAGGGTCAGATAAATCACGCCTGCCGCCGCCAACAAATTCACCAGCAGCCGCAGGATCAGTCCCCGGCGCATTTTATCCAGCTGCCGTCCCACCTTCACCGGAGCCGCTGCCGGGGCCTGGCGCCGGGGGGCTTCCAACGCCTGCTCCTCTCCCTCTTCCTTCCGGGAGGGACGCTTGGCCTTCCGGCGCTCCTCCTGCCGGGCGCGCTTCCCTTCCTCACGGGCCGAAGGTCTCTCAGTCTGCCGGGTCAGCCGCTTTTCAAAGTCCTCTCCGAACTCCTCTTCTTCCCCCATCCCGGTGACCATTCGGGCCGCAGCGGCGGTATCGATTCTCCGGCGGCTGGATACGGGACGTTCCGGCATTGGCTTCGGAGGTTCCGGAGCCGCTTGCTGGGCCGCTGGCTGATGGGTCTCAAAAGGATGGGCCGAAAAAAGTTCTGTCCAGTCCGGCTCCTCGTCCGCCTTGGCGGCGGGGGCGGGAGCGGGTTCCGTTTTTTCTGCAGTTTCGCGGACAGGGGTCACCGTCTGGGCCGCTGCCGGCTGCCAGCGCAGGGGCGGAGCCGGGTCGGCAGACTGCTTGGGAGCCGAGGCCCGGCGGGGCGGCTCTTCCTCCTCATACAGGGGGATCAGGCGGCTGCGGGTGTTGTGCTCCAGCGCCTTTTCCAGCAACTGCCGGTCCTCCTGGGTATAGGTACGCCCGGCAGGACGGGCGTTTTCCTCCGGCTGCGGTCTTTTGGAGCGCAGTTCGCTGAGAATATCATCCACGCTGTAATTTTTATCTGCCATTGGGTTTCCAGCTCCTTTCCAGAGGTTCAGCGGGCCCTCAGACCCAGCCGCTGCCGGGTGATTTCATACAGAATGATCCCCGCTGCCACCGATGCGTTGAGGGAGTCGACCTGCCCCCGCATGGGCAAAGAGACCACAAAATCACATTTTTCCTTTACCAACCGGCTGACGCCGGCCCCTTCGGAACCCACCACCAGGCCTACCGCACCCGAATAATCGGTGGCGCACCAGGGGTTGCCGTCCATATCGGCGCAGTAAAACCACATGTTTTTTTCCTGGCGGAGCCGCTCCATGACCGCAGGCAGGTTGGGCACCCGCACCACCGGCAGATGGGCCGCCGCACCCGCCGCCGACTTTACCGCCGCCGCCGTCAGCCCGGCGCTGTGCCGTTTGGGGATGATGACGCCGTGGGCACCCGCCGCTTCAGCGGTGCGGATGATGGCTCCCAGGTTATGAGGATCCTCAATTTCATCGCAGAGCACCAGAAACAGCGGCTCCCCGCCCGCTCGCTCAAAGATTTCTTCCAACGAGGCATACCGGGCGGCGGATACCACCGCTGCCACTCCCTGGTGGACTTCCACTCCCGACATGGCCAGAAGCTTTTCCGTGGTGGTTTCCTTAACGGGAATGCCCCGTTCCCGGGCCAGGGCGATGATCTTTCCCAAAGGTCCCCGGGGTGCGCCCCCCTGTATGTAAATGCTTTCCACTTCCCGCTGGGAGCGCAGCAGCTCCAGTACCGGGTTGCGTCCGGCAATGACGTCTTTTTCCTGCCTGTCGGGATTTTGCCGTTGCTGTTCCATGGCGTCCTGTCCTCCGCCCCGGCCGGGGCGGCCCTTTCTGTTCATTTCTAAGCAGCTTATCCTCCGGCCCCGGCCGGACGCCGCGCCGGAGGACAGGCTATACATGGTGAGTATAGCACATTTTGGAACGGTATAAAAGAGTTGTTTTGCCCCGTTCCAGCTCTCTACCGGATGAAAAGTCCCGCGGCTACCGCCCCTACGGCGGCGGCGGAAGCAAACTTGGCCGTGGCCACCGCCAGTTTGCCCGGCGTCAGCCGCCTGCGGGGCGTGTAGCGGATGGTGCGGACATATTCCCCTGCACGCTGGCGGATGGTTTTTTCATCCCGCTCCTGTTTTTCCGCTTTGATAAACAAAATGGCTTTTTCAAAGTATTCATTTTCCAAATCCACCACTTCCACCACCTGCTTGTTGACTCCCTTAAGCATGGTCAGTCCCCCGTTTCCTACTTATGATTGGCAGAGGGAGCGCCTGGCGTTCCCTTCTCTGTTAGTTTTATCCGGCGAATCCCCTTTATGCGTGAAGAAAAAATGCGTTTTGCAGGATGAAGCAAAAACAAAATTGAAAATTTCTGGATATACAGGCTGTATTATTCGTTTTTAAAAGTTTTCCACATTTTCAACTTGCCTCTCCACAAGATCTGTTGAAAACCCGGTTGAAAATGTTGACAACATAAGATTTTTACAGGTTTTCCTAAAAGTTTTGACCTGTTGATAGACGGTATACAAAAAGAATTTTTTCTTTACAGTTTTGTTACAAATAGTTGAATCACCTTGCCATCACATCCCGGAACATGCAGCCACGCCATGCAGGAATCCCGTCATTTTCGGTCAAGGGGTGGCAACAGGGGGTCTTTCATGCTACAATAGGCTGAAAATGCCCGAAAGGAGACGGATGCCCATGGCGGGAAAAGAAAAGAGCCTGCTGCTGCCCTGCTCCCCCGAGGAACTGGACCCTGCCGCCACTTTTGGCTGCGGGCAGTGCTTTCGTTGGCGGCAGGTGACCCCCGGCTGCTGGCAGGGGGTAGCCCTGGGCCGGCTGCTCACCCTGGAAGTCCTCCCCCAGGGCCTGGTATTGACCGGGCTGACCCCGGAGGAATTTGAGAACCAGGGCCGCCGGTATTTTGATCTGGACCGGGACTATGGGGCTCTGCGGGAGCGGTACCGCCAGGACCCGATACTCCGCCGGGCTGTGGATTTTGCTCCCGGGCTGCGGCTGCTGCGCCAGGACGGCTGGGAGGCCCTCTGCACCTTTATTGTCAGTCAGAATAACCGCATCCCCCGCATCACCGCCATTGTGGAGCGGCTCTGCGCCTGCTTCGGCGATCCGCTGGAAAAGGGATTTTTCACCTTTCCGGGGCCGGAGCGTCTGGCTGCTCTTACTCCCGGGCAGCTGGAACCTCTCCGCTGCGGCTACCGTGGGGAATATCTGCTGGACTGCGCACGGCGGGTGGCGGATGGACGCCTGGATCTGGAGGCGCTGGAAGTTCTTCCGCTGGAGGAGGCCATGGCCCGGCTGCGGGAAGTGAAAGGGGTAGGACCCAAGGTGGCCCAGTGCGCCCTGCTCTTTGGCTTTGGACGGATGGAATGTTTCCCCGAGGACACCTGGATCCGGCAGGCCCGGCAGTTTTTTTATCCCCAGGGGCTCCCGGACTGGAGCGATTGCTGTCCGGGCATTGCGCAGCAGTTTCTCTTCCACTATGCCCGATGCGGCGGCATCCAGGAGGCCAAAGGAGAAAAAACGACCCTTTCCGCCTGAATCCGGCCGGGAGGCTGCCGGGATATCTGTTGCATATTCCGCCGGCTGCTGGTAAAATAGGTATTAGTATGGCGGCACGCCCTGAGCGGCCGGCCAAAGAAAAGGAGTGTATGGAAATGCCACTGGTAACCACCACTGAAATGTTCAAAAAGGCCTATGAGGGCGGTTACGCTATCGGAGCCTTCAACGTCAACAACATGGAGATCGTTCAGGGCATCACCGAAGCGGCCATGGAGGAAAAAGCTCCCCTGATCCTTCAGGTTTCCGCCGGCGCCCGCAAGTACGCCAAGCATGTCTATCTCATCAAGCTGGTGGAGGCTGCCATTGCCGACACCGGGCTTCCCATTGCCCTGCATCTGGACCACGGCGACGGGTTTGACATCTGCAAGTCCTGCATCGACGGCGGATTTTCTTCGGTCATGATCGACGGCTCCAAATACTCCTTTGAAGAAAACATCGAAGTGACCAAGAAGGTAGTGGACTACGCCCACGCCCGCGGCGTGGTGGTGGAAGCCGAGCTGGGCAAGCTGGCCGGCATCGAGGACGACGTCAATGTCGCCGCCGAAGACGCCAACTTCACCAACCCTGCCGAAGTGGAGGAGTTTGTCTCCCGCACCGGCGTGGATTCCCTGGCCATCGCCATCGGCACCAGCCACGGCGCCTACAAGTTCAAGCCCGGCCAGAAGCCGCAGCTGCGCTTTGATATTCTGGAAGAGGTGGGCCGCCGTCTTCCCGGCTTCCCCATCGTCCTCCACGGAGCTTCCTCCGTTATCCAGGCGGATGTGGAAACGGTCAACAAGTTTGGAGGCAAAATGCCCGACGCCATCGGCATCCCCGAGGAGATGCTCCGCAAGGCGGCGTCCATGGCGGTCTGCAAGATCAATATCGACTCCGACCTGCGCCTGGCCATGACTGCCGCCGTCCGGCAGCATATGGCGGAGCATCCCTCCGACTTTGATCCCCGCCAGTATCTTTCCCCCGCCCGTGCTCACATCAAGGAGCTGGTCCGCCACAAGCTGGTGGATGTTCTTGGCTGCGCCGGCAAGGCCTGAGCAAAAAGCATCTGTTATACAGCAGAAAGAGCGCCCCATGTGGGCGCTCTTTCTTTTTTATTATCCTGGTGTATAAAAATCCTGCAGGAAAAGCCGGCTCGCAGACATAAGCATCCGCATTTTATGCCTCCCCGGGATGTTGCCGTAGAAAACATATGGTCCTATGGTTTTTTTTGCTGGCCGGGGGCGGAGTCCTTACCACCGGAAGCAGACTGGCTGTTTTTGTTTCCCTGATTGCCGGAAGATCCCTGCTGGCCAGGGGCCTCCTCTTTCTTCTGCTGGCCGGGAGCGGAGTCCTTGCCGCCGGAAGCAGACTGGCTGTTTTTATCCCCCTGATTGCCGGAAGATCCCTGCTGACCGGGGTCCTCCTCCTTATTCTGCTGGCCGGGAGCGGACTCCTTGCCGCCGGAAGCGCCCGGGTCCTCTTTGTCTCCCTGATTTCCGGAGGATCCCTGCTGGCCGGGGGCTTCCTCCTTATTCTGCTGGCCGGGGGCGGAGTCCTTGCCGTTTTCTTTTGCTTCCTTTACTTCCTTCATGATCTCTTTGACCGACAGATTTTCTTCCAGCAGCTGGGTGACCTCCTGCTGAGAAAGCTGGCCGTCTCCGCCCCGGGCCTCCTCCAGTTTTTCCAACAGGTTCAGGCGGCCGGGAGTGATATCAATCCCCGCCTGCTGAAGTTCACGGGCCTGTTCCACCCGCTCCTGCCCCACAGCTGAAGCTTCCACTTCCACGTTTTCTTTATCCTCCAGATCCCGGGAAGCGGACTGTTCCAGCTTTTGAGCCAGCTTTTCAGCCTTGGCCACATCTTTGCACCAAGTGGCGATCACCACATTGCCTTCTTCATTCTCAAAATATTTTCTTTCTGCACCGTCCAACGCTTCAATGGTGACGGAAAGAGCTTCTTCCACCGTTTTCCCCTTCAAATCGTCCAGCCGGATGCTGGCTTCCGCCAGCACTTCCGATGCGTCGTCATTGACCGCACGGACGGAAAGTACCCGGTCAAAGCGGTTAAGGGTATACTCCACAGAGGGGTTCACATCCATACTTACATAAGAGTACGGGGTCATCCAGGCATAAGCGCCCGCCGCAGATCCCAGCAGCACCACGGCTGCTGCCGCTGCCGCGGTAAGCAGCCGGGGCATTTGCACACTTTTTCTTTCCATAACAATTACCTGTCCTATCTCATAATCACGATTTCTAATAGTCGTGATACATCCGTCGTCAGACAGGACAGCTGCCTTTTTGCCCTGAATCTCTACAATTACAGCTTTCATTTTTCCAGCTCCCTTCCAACGCCACGGATATACCCGGCCAGACAGGGATACTCTCCGGAAAGTATCTCCACGGCCGCTATAATATATTTTCGGTGACGCTCCAGGATTTTTCGGGGTACCCCGGCGTTTTTTTCAATTTTTTCAGAGGAAGCTGTCTGGTCACCCGCATCTGCCGCTGTTCCTCCGGTTCTTTCATCATCCACCACACAGCCCGTGCGCAGGCCTGCCTGGTTTTTTCAGCTTTTGGGGACGCATGGGCCAGATCAAAAAAAGAAAAGCCATATCCCGCAAAAACCGGTAAAATACTCTGGATCTCCATCCGGAGATCCTCCTGGTCCTGAACGGCTGCTTTTCCTGTTACTTCCAGCCGCAGCAAAAAATCTTCCTGATCCTCTTCTCCCGGGTCGCCGTCAAAAGCCCCGGGAGCAACGCTGATCTCACCGGCATATTTCCGCTTGCCGCGCCGGTAATCCAGAAGCCGTCTGTCCACCACTTGGCCTGCCAGCATATGAAAGGAGCCCTTTTCCGGCTCAAATGCGGTTACCGCCTCATACAGGGCAGTCAGCGCCACCGACCATTCATCATCGCTTTGGGTGATATATTTTCCTGCAGAAGCGGCAGCTTTCCGCAGCAAAAAAGTTTCATACCGGGCAACCAGTTTTTCCAGCGCCCGGGGGTCCTTTTGGGCTTCCATGGCCAACCGGTCCGTTCCCCATTCCTGCAAACATACCATCCCTTCCCGATGGATTGTGCGTTTATACTATCATAATACAGAACACCCGGCCTCACAACCGTCAAATGCATCCAGAGGCGGCACATGTGCGCCGCCTCTGGAGAAAAATCATGAAAACCGGGCTTGCAGCCGAAAGTTCCGGCAGTCCATACCCGTACACTTCCTGGTCTTTTTTCTTAAAAATCAAGCATGAGGGGCAGCGCACCGGCAAAAGGAAAATGTTCTTTCAGGAAACGGTCCCCCGTACCAGACGGCAGGCTACCACTGTAATGTCGTCGGCCCGGCCATCCCCCCGGCGGAGCCGGGCGGCCTGGGCAATGGAACGGCAAAGCTCGTTCAGATCTCCTTTTCCATTGCTCTCCAGTTCCCGCAGGATCCAGTCGCAGCCATCGCCGGCAGCTCCGTCCGAAATCATTACCAGCAGGTCGTTTTCCTCCAGGGTGACAGCACTTTCCTGAAACTCCACTCCCGAAAGGATCCCCGCCGGAAGAGATGCCGACTCGATCTCCACACCCCGCCCTTTTTTCAGCAGCAGGGTGGGAGCGGCGCCCGCCTTAAACATCCGTACCCGTCCGGTAAAAAGATCGATCCGTGCCGCGTCCAGCGTTGCCAGAGACTCCTCCCCGGATTTTACCAACAGGGCGGAATTGATCAGCTTGAGGGCGCTTTGATAGCCAATGCCGCCATCCAGCAGCCGGGCGGTAAGGGAGGCGGCCATGGCAGAATCCACTGCCGCATTTTTGCCGCTGCCCATGCCGTCGGAAAGGATAATATGGGCGCTGTGCCCACCGGTGGTGAGGATCCGGAAGGTATCCCCGCACAGCGGTGCATCCTCACAGCTGAGCTGGTAGGAGCCGTATTCTCCGGCGTACCGGGGTCTCTCATAAAAGGTATAAAGAATACTCTGCCGCCGCCGGAAAACCCGGGGATAGCTGAGCCGCAGGTCGGACACCTCCTCCAATTCCCGCAGCAGAGGCTCCCACAGGATCCGGTTCTCCTTATATCCGGGAATCACCGCCCGGATGGCCATATGTCCCTCCCGGTCCTTCCAGCAGCAGACCTCCCTGGGCTCCAGCCGGTATTCCAGAAAAACCTCCCGCAGCTTGGCGGCCAGGACCCGGTCGCTGGAAAGGATATCCGAAACATCCTCCACCACGCCCCGCAAGGCCATGGCCAGCCCGTCAAACTGCTCCGTCACCAGAGCGCGCATCCGGGCGGCCCGCCGCCGCTGGCCCTCCCGGCTGAGGCAGGCCTGGTATTCCTGGGCCAGCGCCCTGGCTACTTCTTCTTTCCGCACACATTTGCAAAAGCTGCGGGGAAAATCCTCCGCCCCCAGGCTTCCCCGGCTGCGAAGCAGTTCCAGTCCTTTGCCCAGTGCATCCATGGTATCGGAATAGCCCGCCTGCCAGCAGGTGCGGCAATAAACGCACTGCCGGCAAACCCGCTCCGCCACCTGATCGCAGATGGCTTCGGGGCCGCTGCCTGCGGCTGCCTGCAGTTTTCCCGCCACCTCCCGGGTGGTGACGGACACATCTTCCAGTGCCTGGGCCGCCGCCATGATCCGGTCCTCCATCAGGGTACGGATGGTATCGTCATCCGCCTCAACGGCCGTCATGGCGGAAGCTGCCATCCGGAAAAGAGAGGCGGGGATCATAAGGAAAACCGCCGCTGCCAGCGCCACTTCGATAAAGCCTGCCACACTTCCCTGGACCAGCACGCCGATAAATCCATAGGTAACGGTAAAGGCCAGGGTGCTGCCCAGCCGCCCAAAGGCTGCAAACACCCCTGCCAGAAGCCCTCCCAGACTGTATGCCGTCACGTAAAGCGCCACGTCGCCGGTGGAAAAGCCCATTACCAGCCCACATACCACGCCGGTGAGGGTGGCCCAGCTTTCTCCCCGCACCCGGGCCGCCACCAGCACCGCCGCGGCCGCCGCTACCTGCCCCAGCGTAACGCCGGAAAATTCCAGGGCGTCCAGGCCCATGAGCGCCATGGCCAGCATGACCGCCGCCGCAATGATTCCCAGCCTGTCCCGGGGAAGGGCAATCTGCCCCACGGTTTCCAACCCCCGACGGAGAAAAGCCGCCGCCGCCCCGGCAATGACTACCTGGGCGATCCACATCATCACATCATATATGAGCGGACGGCTGTACAGGGCGGGCAGCACTCCCGCCAGAAATACCGCGCTGCCTGCGGCCAGGGGGGCCAGCCATTCGGCCCTCTTATTCCATACCTTTTCTCCCGCCAGCCATCGCAGCACCGTCACCAGCAGCACGGCTCCCACATACCGGTAACAGCGGGCCATTCCTCCGCCCATCAGGTACCCCAGCACCACACCCAGCATGGCGGGAAGGGTGAAGCGGAAGGGGACCGCCGCCGCAAAAGCCACGCCGAAGGGGGACAGCTCGCCGATAATCCGGGCCAGAGCCAGCACCATCCCACCCACGGCGTGGTAAAAACTCAGGACCGGATAGCTTCCGCCCCGCAAGGCCGCTCCCAGGCGGTCTGCCAGCTTGAGCCCCCTGATTTCCGTAGGATTGCTCATACGTACCCCTCCGAATTTTCTGACTAAAAGTTTATTTTGTCGATTTATATACTATTAGTATATTAAAAAAGCAAAAAGCATACACTGATATGTTGCTCTTTGGGCATTTTCATCTTAGCATCCCGGCCGGGCGGATTTTGTCGCTGCACCGGGTCTGTCCCGACTTTCGTGCGCCCCGCTTCGGCCGCTTCTGACCGGTTTCCGCCCTCTTTCCCCTTTCCCGCCTTCCTCCTTTCAAAAAAGGCCGTGGAAAAAAGGGGACGGCAGCCCGGGGCTTCGTGCCCTCAAATTCCATTGCGGCGGTGGGCACAGCGGCGGTATTCCCCGTCAGAAAACCGGAAGCCATATACCTGGCCTGATCCTGTTGTCAAATCGTCCGGGGATTCCGGTTTCTTCTTCCGGTCCGGCTCTGAAAGATCATCTGGATCTTCCAGCCGGCATGGGGGCAGGCAACGTTCAGGCTGTTTGTTTGGGCCAGAGCCTGCCGCCGTTAACTCCAGCCGGGGCCATAGGAACCTCTGCCTGCTTTTCCGTCTTGACAAAGCTGGGTGCCGGCAGTACTATAAAGGTTAGTCTTGTACCGGACTAAATATCTTCAACAAAGGATGGTTAACAAAATCATGAAGTTCAGCAAGGTACGCACCCGCTTCGCCCCCAGCCCCACCGGCTATATGCATGTGGGCAATCTGCGCACGGCCCTGTACGCCTACCTGATGGCAAAATCCCAGGGCGGCACCTTTATCCTGCGCATCGAGGATACCGATCAGGAACGGTATGTGGAAGGCGCCGTCGACGTCATCTACAATACCCTGCGAGAAACCGGCCTCCTCTGGGACGAAGGCCCGGACGTGGGAGGCCCGGTGGGTCCCTATGTCCAGAGCGAGAGGATGGGCATGTTTAAGGATTATGCCCTCCAGCTGGTGGAAAAAGGCGCTGCCTACTACTGCTTCTGTGATAAAGAGCGGCTGGAGGAGGTGCGCACGGTGCAGCAGGCCTCCGGCATGGCTCCCCGGTATGACGGCCACTGCCGCAACCTGACCCCCGAGGAGGTCCAGGCCAAGCTGGACGCCGGCGTTCCCTACGTCATCCGCCAGAAAATGCCTCAGGAAGGCACCGTTACCTTCCATGACGAGGTATTCGGGGACATCACCGTGGAGTGCGCCTCCCTGGACGACCAGATCCTCATCAAGGCGGACGGCATGCCCACCTACAACTTTGCCAACGTGGTGGATGACCACACCATGGGCATCACCCATGTCATCCGGGGCAACGAGTATCTTTCTTCCGCTCCCAAGTATAATCTTCTGTATGAGGCCTTTGGATGGGACATCCCTGTGTATATCCACTGCGCTCCGGTCATGAAGGACGCCACCTCCAAGCTTTCCAAGCGCAACGGCGACGCCTCCTATCAGGATCTGATCGCCAAGGGGTATCTCAAGGACGCGGTCCTCAACTATATCGCGCTGCTGGGCTGGTCCCCCAAGGGCGACCGGGAGATCTTCTCCCTGGAGGAGCTGGTGAAGGAGTTCGATGTTTCCGGCATCTCCAAATCTCCCGCCATTTTTGATCCTCAGAAGCTGCGGTATATCAACGGCGAGTATATCCGCGCCCTCAGCCCCGAAGCCTTCTATGAGGCGGCCCTGCCCTGGATGCGGCAGACGGTGAAGAGCGAAACTGCCGACCTGCGGGAGCTGGCCAGTGTTCTTCAGGCCCGGTGCGAAGTCCTCTGCGATATCCCCGAGCAGGTGGACTTTATCGACGCGGTTCCGGACTATCCGGTGGATCTGTTCATCAGCAAAAAGATGAAGACCACCCCCGAGACTTCTTTGGAGGCTCTGCGGGCGGTGCTGCCGGTCCTGGAAGGTCTGGATGATTTTTCTGCCTCTGCCATCCACGACGCCCTGTTCCGCCTCATTGCCGACCTGGGCGTCAAAAACGGCTGGCTTCTGTGGCCCCTGCGGGTAGCTGTCAGCGGCAAGCAGTTCACGCCCGGAGGCGGCATCGAACTCTGCGCTGTTCTGGGCCGGGAGGAAGCTCTTTCCCGGGTCCGGGCTGCCATCGACAAACTGGAAAAAGCGTGATTTCCATCAATTTCCATCCCCCCGGAGGCTCTTTCCGGGGGGATTTTTTCGTCTGGGACACGGTTTTCCCTTCCTTTTGACAGATTTTGTGTTATAATAAGTGGTATCGATCACGATGGATTGGTTTGGTCTGTCTGATTTTTGATTCTATAAGCAAAGCAGGTGCATGATTATGAATTACAATTTCTCTCACCGCATCTCATCCCTTCAACCTTCCGCCATTCGGGAAATCCTGAAGAACACCGCCGATCCCCATGTGATCCCCTTTGCCGCCGGCAATCCTTCTCCCGAAGCCTTTCCGGTGAAGGAGATTGAAAATATTCTGGGCATTCTTATGGGGGACAACCCCATCGCCTGCCTTCAGTACTCCGTGTCCGAAGGTTATCCCGCCCTCCGGGATGCCTGCGCCTCCTTTGCCGCCAGCCGGGAGCCCGGCCTTGTCCATGAGGAGGACGCCACCCTGGTGGTTTCGGGCGCACAGCAGGGTATTGAACTGGCCGCCAAATGCCTTATCAATGAAGGGGACACCATCCTGTGCGAGGATCCCTCCTTTGTGGGTGCCCTCAACGCCCTTCGTTCCTTTAACCCCAATCTGGTTGGGATTCCCATGGAAAAGGACGGCATCGATGTGGCCAAGCTGGAAGAGGCCATGAAGAGCAACCCCAACGTGCGGATGCTGTATCTTATCCCCAACTTCCAGAACCCCACCGGCATCACCATGTCCGCAGAAAAGCGCCAGGCGGTCTACGAACTGGCCAAACGGTACGGCGTTATTATTCTGGAGGACAACCCCTATGGAGACCTTCGGTTTGACGGCAAGCATGTTCCTGCCATCAAGACCCTGGATACCGAAGGTCTGGTGGTGTATGTGGGCACCTTCAGCAAAATCATCTCTCCCGGCCTGCGGGTGGGATATGTTATCGCCAACAAGGCCCTCATGTCCAAGCTGGTGGTGGCCAAGCAGTGCAGCGACGTGCATACCGCCATCCTCAACCAGATGGTGTGCGAGCGGTTCCTTGCCTCCTGCAATATGAACGCCCATCTTTCCAACCTCCAGCGGATCTACCGCGCCAAATCCTCCCTGCTGCTCAAGGCCATGGAGGAAGCCGTGGGCGACAAGCTGACCTGGAACCAGCCCGAAGGCGGATTGTTTGTCTGGTACACCCTCCCCGACGGTGTGGATATGCCCCAGTTCTGCACTGCCGCCGCTCAGGCGGGGGTAGCTGTGGTACCCGGCTCTGCCTTCCTCACCCGGCTGGGAGACCCCTGCCAGTCCTTCCGGGTCAACTTCTCCACCCCCACCAACAAACAGCTTACCGACGGCGCCGAGATCCTGGGCCGTGTGCTCCGGGACTTTATCCGCTGAGCATTGCAACCACGGCCCTTTCCGGCCTGCAACAGGAGTGTAATCAGTCATGACCGATCTTCAGCAAGCCGCTCCTCCTCAGGAGCGCAGAAAAGTGATTTTTTCCGGTATCCAGCCTACCGGCTTCATTACCCTGGGCAACTACATAGGCGCAGTGCGCAACTGGGTCAAACTCCAGGAGGAATATGACTGCATCTATTCCATTGTCAACCTCCATGCCATTACTGTCCGCCAGGACCCCGCCCAGCTCCGTAAAAACACCCTGGACGCCTATGCCCTGATCCTGGCCTGCGGTATCGATCCCCAGCGCAGCATTACCTTTATCCAGAGCCAGGTAAAGACCCATGCCGAACTGGCCTGGGTGCTGGACTGCCATACCCAGTTCGGAGAACTGAGCCGCATGACCCAGTTCAAGGATAAATCCGCCCGGTACGCCGACAATATCAACGCGGGACTCTTTACCTACCCCTCCCTGATGGCAGCGGATATCCTGCTGTATCAGACGGATCTGGTGCCGGTGGGCGCGGACCAGAAGCAGCATCTGGAGCTGAGCCGTGACATTGCCCAGCGTTTCAATGGCCTGTATGGACCCACCTTTACCATTCCGGAAGGCTATATTCCCAAGGCCTCCCAGGGCGCCCGGATCATGTCCCTCCAGGATCCCTCCAAAAAGATGTCCAAATCCGATCCCAACCCCAAGGGTGTGGTGGCGGTGCTGGATCCTCCCGACGTCATCATGAAAAAGTTCCGCAGCGCCGTAACCGATTCGGAGGCGGAGGTTTGCTTCCGGGAAGGTAAGGACGGTATCAACAACCTGATGGGGATCTACTCTGTCATAACCGGCAAAAACATGGAGACTATCGCCAGCGAGTTTGCCGGAAAAGGCTATGGCGACTTTAAGGCCGCTGTAGGCGAGGCCGTGGTGGAGGAGCTGCGTCCCATCCGGGAACGGTTTGAAAAGCTGCGGGCAGACAAGGCCTACCTGGAGGATTGCTACCGGCGGGGCGCGGAGCAGGCATTGGCTATTTCCCAGCGCACTCTGGATAAGGTTTACAAAAAAGTGGGGTTCCTCAAGTGATCCATTCCCTTTTCTGAGAGGATATGAAGACAATAAAAAGCTTCCGGCTGCCTACAAGCCGGAAGCTTTTTTGTCTGATAAACATGGACAGAGCCGGGAGTTCGCCATAAAAGCAACGCCAATGGGCAGTTGGCGTTACGCATTGCGCGCCTTTAGGCGCTGGGGTATGATACCCTTTTGGAGCGATGAATGATACCACTTCCTTTGGGCGGTTATGATTGCGGCAAAACTCTGCTGCCGCAAATCATGAAGGTAAAAGCAGCCGCACCGCCAGAACACTGGCAGCAGCGGCGGTTACATCGGCCGCCAATGCTGCGGCCAAAGTGTGCCGGGTATTACGGACATGAGTGGCTCCGTAATAAACTGCAATGGTGTAAAAGGTCGTTTCACTGGAGCCCTCCAGAACGCTGGCCACCCTGCCTGGAAAGCTGTCGGGGCCCCAGGTTTCCAGGATATCCCGGAACAGCACCATGGCCCCGCTGCCGGAAAGGGGACGAAGCAAAGCCAGGGGGAGCACCTGCCTGGGAAAACCCACCGCTTCCGCCAAGGGAGCCAGTGTGGAAGTGAGAACATCCAACGCCCCGGACGCCTTAAACATGGAAACCACCGTCAGAAGGCAAACCAGTGCCGGGATGATGGAAGCGGCGGTTTTCAGTCCCTCACCTGCTCCCTCCACAAACAGGGCGAATACATCCTGCCCCCGGGAAAGCCCCCATAAAAAGATGCCGGCAATTACCATCGGCATCACAAAATCACCCACATTTGCCACGTTTTCCCTTCCTCCCTTTCAAGATAAACGCTGCCACCACCCCCACCGTTACCGATGCCGCCGATGCGGCCCATACAGCGGGCAGAATTTCCATGGGCGCTTTCGAACCCGCCTCCAGCCGCAAAAAGGCGTTGGTGGTGGGCAGCAGCTGAAGGGATGCCGTATTGAGGACCACAAAGGTGATCATGGCCTGGGTAGCCCGGGCAGGGTATCCTCCTGCCCGATCCAGCTCCTTCATGGCCCGCAGGCCCAGCGGGGTGGCAGCGTTGCCCAATCCCAGCAGGTTGGCCGCCAGGTTCATGGAGATGGCTCCCATGGCGGCAGTGTCCGAAGAAAGTTCCCGGAACAGCCGCCGGGTAACAGGCTGCAAAAGTCTGGCCAGGGCTGTGGTGACCCCGCTTCCATCCGCCACCCGCATGACGCCGCTCCATAGACAAATGGTTCCCGCCAGGGAAAAGGCCAGGGTTACTGCGTCCTCACAACCGGTCATGGCAGCGGCTGAGACCTGGTTCATGCGGCCAGCCATGGCTCCTGTTGTTACGGACAGCAGGAGCATTGCCCCCAAAATGGCACCCAGCATTTTCTCTTTCTTCCTTTCTTTCTCTTGCTAAAGTCAAAAGTTAACAAATTTATGCAAAACATGGAAAATTTTTGCTTTTATTTCCCTTTGTTTTAATAATATTGCCATCTTTTTTGGACATTTAGCTCCAAAAGTGTATTGTTTTTTGCACTAAAATACGTTATACTTGAAACAAATGCAGCAGAATTTTCCGAAAGAAGGGTTGGAGAGAAATGAAGTCGACAGGAATTGTTCGGAAGGTCGACAATCTGGGCCGGATCGTCCTTCCCGTGGAACTGCGCCGCACACTGGATATCAGCATCAAAAGCGACGTGGAAATTTTTGTGGAAGGGGACCAGATCGTCCTGAAAAAATACATCCCCAACTGTGTCTTCTGCGGAAGCCGGGAGGGACTGGTGGAGTTTGCGGATAAAAACGTCTGCTCCAAATGTGTTAAAAAGCTTACTGAGCTGTAATTATCGTGGGGGTCTTTGCGGTTCTTTCCGCAGAGACCTTTATTCATTTGTACGGCGGGCAAAGGCAAAATAATCCTTTTTTGCATGTTTTTTGTTTTTTCACTATGAAAATCAAGAAAAAACTGGTAAACTGAAGATGGAAAGTATCTTGTCAAAGGAGTGATACAGGATGAAAAATCATCTGATCTTTACCATCAGCAGGCAGTACGGTACCGGCGGTCATGAGGTGGGCAAAGAGCTGGCAAAATCCATGGGTCTCGCCTACTATGACAAGGAGCTGATTGCCCTGGCCGCTCAGAAAACAGGCATCAGCAAGGAACTGTTTGAAAATGCTGACGAAATGCCTTCCAACAGCTTCCTTTATTCCCTCTCCATGGGTACCCACACCCTGGGCACCAGTACCATGGCTTCCTTTGGGGAACTTCTTACCAATGACCGGTTGTTTATCCTGCAGTCGCAGGTAATCCGTGACCTGGCGGACCAGGGCCCCTGCGTGATCGTGGGCCGCTGTGCCGATTATATTCTGCGGGAATATCCCCGGCATGTCAGCGTCTTTATCCACGCAAAGCCCGAGCATCGGATCAGCCGTATCCAGCGGCTTTACGATCTTTCTCCGGAGCAGGCCCGGGATAAGGTGAAAAAGATGGACAAAAAACGTGCCAGCTACTGCAACTACTATTCCGACGTTCCCTGGGGCATTGCCACCAGCTATGATCTGTGCCTGGATGTGACCCGGATCACCATCCCCCAGGCAGCGGAGCTGATCCGCCTTTATGCCCAGGATGTTTAATGAAAATTCCATTTGAAGCCTGACGCTTCTCCGGTTGAATATACTCTTCTGGGCAGCACACAGCTGGTCCACTGGTAAAAAAACATAAAACCGACGCCCTCTTTCAAGCGGCTTTCGCTTGGAGAGGGCGTCGGTTTCATATGCTGCTTTTGAAAAATGATTCTGCAGCCGCCGTTGGAATGCTGCAATCATCAGGGACAAAATCTGCGACCAGCTTTTGTCCCTCCGGCTTTACTCATACGGAGGCAGCCTGTTTATGATTTTCAAAATCAGGGTCACTGTCAAAAGGAGGCGCTTGCGTATTCCATCTTTTCATACGCCCGGTGCGCCCTCCCCCTGCAGTTGGAGTCAAAGAGCGCGCCGGTCACTTCACATAGTAGGGGAACGCCTCCTGAATCTCCGTTGGGAGATCCTCCCAATCCAACCCCAGACTGATCCCCTGACGGCCGGACAGGGAAAGGGTCAGATAGAACTGGGTGTTCTGTCCGCCCACCCGGTAATGGTAGGCTGCCTGCAACAACTTTTCCAGGGTCTCTCTATCCTGGATTTCGTATGTGTACTCATATGCGTCCAATTCACTTCCCGGGATCCACAAAGCGGCATCATAAAGAGTATCCTGGTTCCAGTAGCCCCGACAATAATCATTCACCCCTGCCGTTACTTCTGTGAGATCCGGTTGTTCCAAATATTCGCCCAGCCCCAAAGAACGGAGTGCATCGGCGGTGTGGGTGTAGCTGTCCAGAATGAGTATGCAGAAGCTTTCATAGGAGTCCTTTTCCAGGGGCTGAGAATGATCCGACATGGAGGTGTACAGATACAGGTACCCAACTACCGAGGCTTCACCGCTGTTATAGCGGTCATAGTCCTCCTGGCGGACATCTGTCTGGAGCGCCTCCAATACCATTTTAAGGTCCGAAGGGTCGCCGATGCCCCTGCTGGAAGTAAGGGCATAACGGTCCGTGATCTCCAGTCCCCGCAGATCGTCCGCCGTCAGCCGCAGAATGGGATTGGCTGCCGCCTGGAATTCCTGGCTTTTTTCCAGTTCAAGGAGCAGCTCTCCCGCTTCCCGGCTGATACGGCGGTATCGCCGAAGCATCTCCCCTCCGGAGAGACGGTAGTCAATGCGGCTGTTAAAATAATAGTAAAACTCTGACCCTGGCTCCGTGGGTACAGATTCCAGGTTACAGGCCAGCAAAGCCCGGTGGTAGTCCGTCACCAGAGAAAGGGTCTCGGGGCCGGAAAGTTCCACGGAGTCGATGCCCTGGTACGAATAATAATAAGGATATCTGCTGCCGGAGTTGTCCTCGGTATTGTTCCAGCGGTTGAAATAGCCCTTTTCATATTCAGATACATAGCCGTACCGGCCCCGGAAATCCAGTTCCACGCTGCTGATCCGGGCAGGATCGGGCACCCGGGTCTCAAAGCCCAGCCCGCCTGTCACCAGGAGCAAAGCGGCTACCGTTGTGCCCGCTATCAGCGCCGCGGCCTTGGGCAGTGCCCGGCGGATTCCCCGGAAGCCCCGTCCCAGAACCGCTTCCATAAGAAAGACGGTCAGTCCCGAGCCCAGGAATACGCCCACCACAAAGGTGAATTTTCCTCCGCCATTGACCCCATAGAAAATCCCGCCGATAGCGGCTCCGCCTGCGCAGACTGCTACCGCCCGGATAAAAGCCCCCAGGAAGCCCCGGGCGCCGGAAGTTTCGGCCAGTTCGCTGGGACGACGCTTGTAGGCCCACAGAGCCAGCCCAAACAAAACCGCTGCCGCCGCCAGCCAGCCAAGGATCAACAGGTCAAAAAATCCTCCGGACTGGCCCAGTTCCACCTGGGTATACCGCACCGGCATAAGAGCCGCCGGCGTCAGTACCGCAAGCTCCCGGGGATCCAGTTTCCCTACATAGCCAACCAGAAATTCCTGGAACAGGATGTAGCGGATCAGCATCAGCACCGGGCCTGCCCCCAGCAGTTCGCAGCCCAGAACAAAATTCTCAAAGGGGCTTCCCACCAGGGCCCCCACCAGCATCATCACGGCGATGATCGCCGCTGTTGCGGTGAGCCATCCCGCAAGATCCAGCAGCATGGCCCCGGGATGCCATACCATCGTGGGGATGGCGCCGGAGAGAAAATAACTTCCGCCGATAGCCAGAACCAGCAAATGACAAAGAATCAGGGGCAGGGCCACCACCGTAAAGACAGTAGCGGCGTTGGCAGTCATCAGTTGGACCCGGGTCACCGGCAGACTGTGGTACAGGTCCACAGCCCGGCGGGAATGCATATAATTATTCTGGACCACTGTCAGCACCACCGGAGCTGCCGTCAGGATCATCGTCATCGCAATGATGGACAGGGTGGTGTAGTTTCCTGCGGAGCCGCACAGTTCACTGCGGACCCAGGGAAGGCCGGCCGCCGTATCGGAAGCCTGGCGGGAGAGTTCCAGCAAATACTGCAAGGGGAAGAAAAACAGCATGGCCAGGGCCAGATAGATCATGGTCCCCAGGTTGCGCCGCAGCGCAGACCGATACAGGCTCAGCCACCGGGATTCAGAGGAGTATGTTGTTGTAGTCATAGCCCACCGCCTCCATTTCTCCGATAAATACTTCTTCCAGGGTCAGGGGGACCGTCTCCGAAAAGACCGGCTGCAGTTCCTCCAGGACGCGCAGGGTGGCTTCCGCCTCCCCCCGTACCAGCAGGCTGACCACGCTGCCGCGCTGCTGCTTTTGCAGGATCTGCAGGCCGCTTGCCTCCCAGTCTACCGGGTGGTCATAGGCTGCCTGCACCTTGCAGAAGCCAAATTTCAGTTCATCCAGTTCCTTTTCAAAAAGGATGCGCCCCTTATGGAGCAGGCCGATATGGTCGCACAGGTCCTCCAGTTCCCGGAGATTGTGACTGGTCACCACCACGGTGGTCCCCCGCTCCGCGATCTCTTCCGCCAGAAGCCGTTTGGCCAGCAGACGGATCACGGGATCCAGTCCGTCAAAAGCCTCATCCAGCAACAGGTACCGGGCGCCGCAGCAGAGGGCTGTCAGCAGGGCTGCCTGGCGGCGCATTCCTTTGCTGAAGGTGTTGATCCTCTGGTTCACATTGATGGGAAACATCCCGCTGAGCCGTTGAAATTTGGCCTCATCAAAGCCGGAATACAACCCCCGGTAAAAGGCAGCGGTCTCCCGGGTGGTGGCCTTGGGGAGGAAGTAGAGATCGTCGGACAGATAAAACACCTGGTCCTTGGCCGCCGGACACTCAAACACCGGCTTGCCGTCCACCGTAAGTTCCCCGCCATCGGGGGCATATACCCCGGAAATCAACCGAAGCAGGGTGGATTTTCCCGAACCGTTGGGGCCAACCAGTCCGTAGATACAGCCAGGCTGGATCTCGGTACTCAGCCCGTCCAGAGCGGTAAAGTTCCCAAAACGTTTGGTCAGGTCCACTGCACGTATCATGGATTTTTCACCTCGTATTCTTGTTCCACAACGGCGGCGGCCTCCTCCCGGGAGACGCCTGCCGTCCGGGCCTCCCGGGCTGCACCGGCCAAAGCGGACAGCGCCTGCTCCCGCTTCATCAGGCGGGCGGCCTCCACGCCCCGGACAAAGCTGCCTTTCCCCGCTATGGAAAATATAATGCCCTTTGCCTCCAACTCCTGGTATGCCTTCTGGATGGTGTTGGGATTGATACCCAGCTCCACCGCAAGGCTCCTCACCGATGGCAGCTGAGTATCCTCCCGGTAAGCCCCCAAAAGGATCAGTTCCACGATGCTGTCCTCGATCTGCCGGTAAATGGGGATCCTGCTGTGGTAATCCAGGGAAATCACGCCATCACCTCCCGCTCATGTCCCATGTGTATTAGTTCGATTAGTACAGTTTAATTATACCTGTTCCTGCGCCGCTGTCAAGAGGCAGATTTCCAGTATTTGGATAATTGTAAACAAATTTCCCACTTTCCCTATTTTATTTGACATCCGCCTGCCAGCATAGTAAAATTATTCTGGTATTTTTTCGATGCCGCGGCTTTGACAGCTGCTCCAGGTCATACTATATACAGACATATCCGCCTGCCGGTTCATATGTCTTCCCGTATTTTAAGGAGTGTTTGCTGTATGCGAAAGACCAAGATCGTCTGTACCCTGGGCCCTGCCTCCTCCGACCCGGAGATCGTCCGCCAGATGATGCTGGCGGGCATGAATGTAGCCCGGTTCAATTTTTCTCATGGCTCCCATGAGGAGCATCTGGCCAGGCTGGAAACCATCCGCAGCCTGCGGGAGGAATTGGGCCTGCCGGTAGCCACCCTGCTGGATACCAAAGGTCCTGAGATCCGTTTGGGAAAATTCCGGGACGGACGGGCGCAGCTGGCCGCAGGAGAGGAATTTCTCCTTACCACCCGTGAGGTGGAAGGAGACGCCTCCCAGGTCTCTGTCAGCTATCAGGATCTTCCCCGGGATGTGCAGGCAGGTTCCCGGATCCTTCTGGATGACGGTCTTATTGAGCTGCGGGTGCTGGAGGTTTCCGGCCCGGATATCCGGTGCCGTATCCTTAATGGCGGCAGCATCAGCGACCGCAAGGGAGTCAACCTGCCGGGAGCAAGGCTTTCCATGCCTTACCTGAGCGAACAGGACCGGCAGGATATCCTTTTTGGTGTGGAGCAGGGCTTTGATTTTATTGCCGCCTCCTTCGTGCGCACTGCCGCCGACGTCCTGGCTATCAAGGAAGTGCTGGCGTCCCGCGCCTGCCACCATATCAAAATCATTGCCAAAATTGAAAACTCCCAGGGTGTGGAGAATATTGACCAGATTCTCAAAACCGCCGACGGCATCATGGTAGCCCGGGGAGATCTGGGCGTGGAGATCGACTTTGAAGAGATCCCCGTTCTGCAAAAAATGATGATCAAAAAGTGCTACGGCGCGGGCAAGGTAGTCATTACTGCCACGCAGATGCTGGAAAGCATGATTCACAATCCCCGTCCCACCCGGGCCGAAGCCAATGATGTGGCCAATGCCATCTATGACGGCACCAGCGCCATCATGCTCTCCGGCGAGACTGCCGCCGGCAAGTGGCCTGTGGAAGCGGTGCGCACCATGGCCACCATCGCCCAGCGGATCGAACAGGATATTGACTATGTGAAGCGGTTCAAGGCCCGGGAGGAAGAAACGGCTCTCAGCATTACTGACGCCATCTCCCATGCCACTGTCACCACCGCCCACGATCTGAGGGCTGCGGCCATCATTCCGGTTTCCAAGTCGGGACGCACTGCCCGAATGGTCAGCAAATACCGCCCGGGCGTTCCTATTATCGCATGCACCACCAACGATTTCACCTACCGGCAGCTGAACCTGTCCTGGGGCGTGATTCCGGTTATCATTGAGGAGCAGACCACCACCGATCAGCTCTTTGACGCCGCAGTGCAGGGAGCCTTTTCCCAGGGAGGCCTGCTCAAGGACGGCGACCTGGTCGTGATTGCGGCCGGCGTACCGGTGGGCGTCTCCGGTACCACCAATCTGGTAAGGGTCACTACTGTGGGCAACTGTCTCCTGTCCGGTCTGGGTGCCAATACCCTTTCCACTGCCGGGACGGTGTGTGTGGCCGGCTCAAACGAGGAACTTTTTGCCAACTTTAACTTTGGCGATATTATCGTCTGCCGGGATACCTGTGATCTGTGGATGAAAATGATGTCTCACGCTTCCGGTATCATTACCGAAGCGGAAGGGATCGGCTCCCACATTGCATCGGTGGCCGATCAGTTCAGTATTCCCATTATCACCGGGGCCAAAGGGTGCAGCCGCATCCTCAAAACCGGCATGAATGTGGTCATGGACGCCAAATGCGGCGTAGTTTCCCCCCTTCCTCCCGATAAAAACGGCTGAAACCAGTTGTTTTTATATGCGTCTTTCCCGGTTTCCCGGGCGGCCGCAAATATTTTATCCGCAGCCCTTGGCCAACGGCCCGGGAGCTTTTGGGGCGCTGCCGCCCCGTTTTCACCAAAATCATTTTGCAGAGGTGTTTCTCCATGAATTTACGAAAGAACGGCAAATCCTTTCTGGCCATCCTGATGGCTGCTGTGATGGCGCTTTCCCTTGCCGCCTGCGGCGATCCCGAACCCGCCCCCTCGGAGGATGAGAGCTCCAAGACCAGCAGCTCCAGCTCTTCCGGCAGTTCCACTTCCTCCAGCAGCAGTTCTTCGGGAAGCTCTTCCTCCGGGTCCGACAGCAAGCCCCAAATGACTCCCGCCGAGATCCAGAAGCACATGCTGGACGGCATGGTGGCCCATTACGCCAAAAACGAGGATACCGTGGGCTGGATCTATGTTCCCAATACCACCATTGACGAGGTGGTGGTTCAGGCCATCGGCGACAGCAGCAACGATTACTATATGCGTCGTGACAACCTCAAAAACCAGAATTTTGACGGCTGCTATTTTATGGACTTCCGGGCCTACATCGGCAGCCGGGACAAGCTGTCCAAAAACACCGTCATTTATGGCCACAGCATGGATGATAATCCGGAAGGCAAGCTTTTCTCCCAGCTGAAGAAATATCTCGATATCGACTTTGCCCGGGAAAATCCTTATATTTACTTCTCTACCCCCGAATCTGAGATGGTATGGCAGGTTTTCGCTGTTTTCTATACCGAAGTCGGCTTCAACTACATAGAGCCCAATCCTTCCAACACCGATTTCCTCAACATCATTACCGATGCCCGGAAGCGTTCCCAGTTCAACTTTGACGTGGACGTGACCGCCAACGACAAGATCCTTACCCTTTCTACCTGCACCTATCACATTGTTCCCACCTATCCCAACGACTATCGCTATGTGGTAATGGCCAAGCTGCTGCCCAGCGGCACGCAGCCGACCAGCGATCCCGTCAAGGTGGAGGCCAACCCCTCCATCAAGGCCCCTGCGCAATAAGATTTTTAAGAGAGTCCAGCGCAGAATAATCTGAAAACAGCACAGAATGCTTACCGGCGCCTTTCCGGCTCAAGAGCTGGGAAGGCGCCGGTTCTTTTTTCTTACACTGCTTCTGCAGCAGATGGGCCCTCTTTGTACGGATAACAGGCCCTTTGAAGGTTACCCCCATCTGCCGTTTTCTCTCTTTATTTCCAAACCTGTAAACGGAGACTTCACCGGGCGGAAAAATGGGCCTCCTGAGAAAAACAGAATCCCCCCTCCCCCCATTTCATTCCTGCATCAAAAACTTTTGCCTTCCCCTGAGAGTTTTTGCTCAAGCAACCAAGCCACAAAAACTGCGCTCTTTCCAATCCCTTGGGATATGGGAAGAGCGCAGTTTTCTATTTTCTTATGTTTTCTGCAGGGATCCTAACGCCATGTTCCGCGTTCCCGGATCATACCCGGCTATACCGGAACGATCAGCGCTTCCGGGTCACTGCCAGGGACAGGACGGCCACACTGAGCAGAGCTACAACCGCACCGCTCACAGGGTGGGTGATGCCAGTCTCGGGGTTGGTTTCCGAGCTGCTGCCGGAAGAAGAGCTGCCGGAGGAACTGCTGCCCGAAGCCGAAGAGCTGTTTCCGGAGCCGGAAGAAGAACTTCCGGAGGAGCTGCTGCCGGAGCCATTGAGCATCAGATCGGTAATTTCACGGTCGGTGATGACGTAGCTTCCCAGATCGGAAGGATTGAAGGAAATCGTGCCCGCTCCCTCGTCGTACCGAAAATTCAGTTTATACAGCCGGTTGTCCTGATACTTGTACAGAAAGAACTTGCCGTCAAATTTCTGCTCCACATCCGAAACATCAATGGTCAGAGTGCCTTTGTCTGCAAAGCGGGGCTTGCTGGCGAAGGTAAGAAATTTAAACTGATTTTCATCGAATTTTTTGACGACTTCCATGATGGGAGCCTGGGTGGTGTAAAGATTGAGACCGTCCATGTTGTTCACCTTGCCGGTAAAGCTCCAGCCGCTGCCTGTAAAGGTTACAGCCTTGTAGTCATTAAGTTTTGCGAAAGCTTCCAGCTGGGCGGCGGAAAGTACCGGTGCATCCGGGGAAATCTCCAGAGCGTCTCCCTTTTCCAGTCCGGCCAGCGCGTCATCGGATATCTGGCCATTGCCAACGGAAAAGGCGGTGGTCACCGACGCCAGTTCCTTAAGAGGTTCACGGCTCAGGTAGCGAACCTTGATTTCCGCCTCAGCGGCCTTGACAGAGTAGTGGGCAGAGGTGGTAAAGGTAAGATAGATTTTCCCGTCCTTCTCCTCCGCTTTCGGCGTGGTGATCACACCGCTGCCTTTGGTCACGCTGATATCCAGCCGATGCCCTTCCAGGTCTTCAGGGGTAAGGTTGGTGCTGAGGCCGCCGTCCCGGGCGATGAGAAGGGGAAAGCGGTAGGTGGTTCCGGGAAGCAGCTGATCCTGTCCCAGTGTTATGCCATTTTCGTCCTGTTCAAAAGAGATGCTGTCCACTGCCGCAAAAGCTGTCACAGCCATAGCTGCAATCATCATCACAGCCAGGGCAAAAGATACGAACTTTTTCATTGGTGGTCCTCCCTTGGATTTTGGTGGCTTTGTTTGGCCCTGCCAACCGGGCTCTGGAGACCATTATACGGGGGAAAACCACGTAATTCAACAGGAGATAGCTTCCATTTTGTATTTTTCGATTATATTCTACTTTTTGTATTTCAATCATTTCCTCCGTTTTTTTCAAAAAACGTTATCAGCGCCATGTTTATACAATACTCGGGCAAAAATGCTCCAGCTTTTCCGGTGAGAGGATTTCTTTCTGGCGAATCCGTTCTGTAAAAGAAAGTTTTTCTTTTGCATCCATCGACCCTGAGGGAATCTCATTATTTCATTCCTTTGCAGAAATCCAAATGTCTTTCGCTCTCCTTTTGCCTTCTCCCCCTGTGTCGTCTCTCGCCAAACTTTCCTTCTTCATTCTGCCCCATAGCGGCATGATTTGATCCATTCTGGCCTGGCTGAACGCCCCACTCTTCTCCATCACCTTGGTGCTCTCATTTAAAATCTCTTTAATCGCAAAGGCAGGTACCTCATTGGGTTTTTATGGATTTATAAACTCCCCCATTCGCATTCCATCACAGAAATTTCCGGAAGCAGTGGACTTACAAACTTCTACCTGCTTTGCTGTTTGCACGCTGCTCTTCAACATAAAAAACGCCCCCTTGGAGAAAGGGGGCGTTTTGCTGCGCTATGAAAGCGGCACATTTTTCACCTGTGGGACAGGCTTATTTCTTCAGGGAGACAGCGCCAGCCGCGATGACAGAAACAACAGCCAGAGCAGCAGCAATGCCTACAACATCATTGGCGCCGGTGTCGGGGTTGTTGGTGCCCTCACCATCGGTGGAGCTGCTGCCGGAATCAGCGGCAGAGGTCAGAGCCTTGTCAGAGAAAACGTAGGAGCCCAGGGTGCGGGTCTTCAGAACCCAGCATCCGTCATCCTCAGACCACTTGGCAGCAGACTTCTTGATCTTGCCTTCGCCGGTCAGCTCATAGACAAAGCCATCCTTATCCACCTGGTAGAAGTAAACGGTGGCGGTGCTGTTGAAGGAAGGTTTGGCAGGGAAGTTCAGGAAAGAAATCTCAGCGTCGGCATCGGCGTTGGCTACCAGAACTTTCTTGTCGGCATCAAAGTCATGGCCCAGGAACAGCTTGTCGCCGTCATAAACACGGGCTTCCACAGTGGTGTCGCCGTCATCGGTATCAAAGCTGAGGGTACCATAGGGGCTGCCGTCCTTACCGGAATCAAACTTGTTGATCATATCAAGATTCAGGGTCTTCTCGTCAATGTCGCCGTCCTTGTCGATGGCAACAGGGTTGGTGCCAACCACATACTGGGTGCCAAACTTTACGTTAACGGTTTTGGCATCCACATTGTTTCCCTTGCCGCGAAGCTCTACAAAGACCTCCACATCCTTGGCCTTCTCCACGGAGTAGTCCTTCTTGAAGGTGACGGTCAGTTCGTCTCCCTCATCGTTGTCCAGCTCGATGGAGTCGATATAGGATTTGCCGGCTTTGTAGGTGACCTTCTTAATGGAATAGTTGTCGGTGTTCAGGTCGGAAACCTTCTTGTCACCATCCGTGTTCAGGTCGCCGGAAGCGATGGAAAAATCTTCTCCGGGGCCATAGCTGCCTTTGATGTCGCTGGTGCCAGAGGGGATGTTGTTGGGCTCTTTGTCGTAACCGGAACCGAAAACGGTGTTGGAAGCGGCAAAGGCAACGGTGCTCATCATAGCAACAGCCAGTACGAGTGCAAGTACCTTTTTCATGATGCGTTCCTCCATAATAAAATCTTTGGATGAATCAGGGACTATCTCCAAATCGTCCCTTCTTCGGTTTTAAGTATATTACAAGTTGTAACCAATTGCAACTATTTTTTGATATAAATATTCCATTTTGTAACATTTCGTATATATGCACAATTTGTTAACACTAAATTCGCCAAATCGCACGTATTTCCCACTCTTTTAAATTTTAAAGTGCTAAAGATGAATTTTTTAAAAATATCAGCTTCTTCATTTGCACCATATCAGAAAAATCATTTTCAGCCAAATTTGCCTGAATCTACAGCTTTTATCTGGACCAACCCTGCCTGTTCTGCCGGGATCCCGTAAATTTTTTGTTTTGTTCTCTCTGGCCAATTGCATGTTTCACATTTCGCACAGGAGATATCACCACAAATGCTTGTGATGTGATTTAGGGCTGGGCCATTCCTATATAAGGCGAATTGAAAATTCTCAAACACCTCTTCTGTCCAGCGATAAATTCCTTTTGACAAGGTTTTATTAGCAGGCTATATGCCGGCCGCCTGCCCGAGACAATCTGTTTCTATCTAAAAGCTGACTACTGATGTTTCTCTTGTATGTTGGAATTAGATCCTTTCACAATTGATCTCATTAAACAAGGCTATAGAACAAACTGGCCTGCTAAAAGTTGGCATGGGAAATTCTCCGAGGCATTCCAATTTGACCCTCCCCTGCTTCACCTGCTTTGTCATCTGCAAGCCAGGAATTTCCGTTTGGGCAGCAATTTCCATCTGTTATTCAAAGCCACTTTAGAAAGCACTGGAACCCGGGACCAAAATTCTTTTCCCTATGGTTCTACTACCAGAGGCAATCATCACTCTTCCCAGCCCTGCGCCAAACCCATGATTTTCAAAACTTTTTATCAGGCAAAAGATAATGCTGACCGCATTTGATGTTATCTTTTACTTTGCTGCAAATTATGTTCAACCAATCACCGCCGATAGATTAGAGCAACAACTTAAGCAAGACGGATGGAACCCTTTGGGGAGTAGGAGCCTCAAGATAGGTGTCTGTCCCTTTTTCTCTATTGGATACCCGTATCCATTATTCTCTGGCCCCTTCCCACAGAATGAGCGCAGCGCAGTCGCAGCTGGTGCCCCTTTTTAATCAGCCGCAAAGCTGTAAATGGGAAATTTGCCGTTAACCTGTCCTTCTTGCCCTGCTTCAAAGTTTTCTTTTGGACGCTTCCTCTTCCCAAACGGCAGTTTCACTTTTGCAGGCAAAAAAGCGCCAGGCCCGGCTGAACCGGGCCTGGCGCTTTTGGCACTTGGCTGATACTTAGTTCTTCTTCAGGGACAGAGCAGCGGCGGACACCAGGGTCACCACAGCCAGAGCGGTGGCAACACCTACCACATCGTTGGCGCCGGTGTCGGGGTTGCTAACGCTGCCGGAGTTGGAAGAGCCGGAGCCGGAGGAACCGGACCCAGAGGTGCCGGCAGGGGACTTCAGCTCCTTGTCGGAGATGACGTAGCTGCCCAGGGTCTTGGTTTTCAGGACCCAAGAACCGGAATCCTCATCCCACTTGGCAGCAGACTTAACCAGCTTGCCGCTCTTGATCTCGTAGATGATAGAGTCCTCGTTGGTCTCGTAGAAGTTAACGGTAGCAGTGCTGTTGAAGGTGGGGGTACCCTCGAAGTTCAGGAAGTTGATCTCAGCGTCGGAATCGGCGTTGGCCAGCAGCACATCCCGGTTGGGATCCACATTGAAGCCCAGGTAGTACTTCTCATCCTCGTAGACGCGGACAGAAATCTCAGCCATGTCGGCGGAGAACTCCAGGGTGCCGTAAGGAACATTGCCCTCGGCCTTGACAGTGTAAACTACGTCGTTGGAAGGAGTGAACTCGGCGATGTAGCCGTCGGAATCAATGGTGATCTCGGACTGGTTGTAACCAACAGTGCCCTCGATGGACAGAACATGGTACTTGCTGACGCCCTTCTCGCGAAGCTTGACGGTACCCTTCAGCTCCTTCTCCTTGGTAGAAGTGTAGTCCTTCTTCAGGGTAATGACCAGCTTGTTTTCGTCGTTGTCAATTTTGACGGACTCCACCAGGTCTTTGCCGGACTCCCACTTTACATCGGTGATGGAGTAGTTGTCGGTATGCAGCTCCTTCTCGGGGGGAGTGCTGGTGCTGCTCCAGCCGGGAGCCAGTTCGTCAAACTCCACCTTCTGGCCGGGGGTGTAGTCGGCTGCCATGGCGGTGGTGGCCAGCATGGTAACAGCCAGCAGGGATGCAAGAATCTTTTTCATCTGTGTACCTCCATAAACGGTTTGGTTTCTTTGGGCGGGTCCGAGAGGGGTCTCTCCATCGCCTCTCTCGTTTTTCCCGGGCCCGTGATGATAGTATATTACATTTCGTAACTAATTTCAAGTCTTTTTGTAATCAAATTGTAATCTAATTTATGGAAGATCCACTTTCACTTTTTTACAAAAATTCAGCCGTTTCTGTCCAACCCTGCAAAAAGCCGTTGAAGGTTGGGACACTTCTTCTTTAATATCATCTGTCATCCCAATGTTTTCTGCCAGAAAACATATAAATCAAAACCACCCGCTGAACTGGTGGTTTGCTCCATTCCCCAAAGGGTTTGTTACCGGCATACGTCTTAAGACGCACTGAATTTGCTTCCCCTGCATCACTTCCCCTGCATCCTGTAAACGGGCAGTCACAGTACTAAGGAAACTTTTTATTGATGACGATTTGCTGTTTGCAGCTCGCTCCGCTTGATCCTGGAAGCCAAAGCTTTTTTCAGGAAGCTTCCACCGGTTCTATTGGTGGTTTCCACTCTAAACACAAAAATCCCGCCCCTGTGGAGAAGGGGCGGGATCTCTTATTTGTGTATCCTTTTCAGAAGTAAGTTAAACTTATTTCTTCAGGGAGACAGCGCCAGCAGCAACCAGGGAGACAACAGCCAGAGCAGCGGCGATGCCAACAACATCGTTAGCGCCGGTGTCGGGGTTGGTGGTCTCACCCTCGGTGCCCTCGCCAGCAGCAGCAGCAGAGGTCAGGGCCTTGTCAGCGAAGACATAGGAGCCCAGGGTGCGGGTCTTCAGAACCCAGCAGCCGTCATCCTCAGACCACTTAGCAGCAGACTTCTTGATCTTGCCTTCGCCGGTCAGCTCGTAAACGAAGCCGTCCTCGTCGACCTGATAGAAGTAAACGGTAGCGGTGCTGTTGAAGGAGGGCTTAGCGGGGAAGTTCAGGAAGGAGATCTCAGCCTCAGAATCGGCGTTGGCAACCAGAACCTTCTTGTCGGCGTCGTAATCATGGCCCAGGAAGAGCTTGTCGCCGTCGTACACACGAACCTCAACGGAGGTATCGCCGTCGGTGGTGTCAAACTCCAGGGTGCCGTAGGGAGCGCCATCACCTTCCTCAGACTTGAACTCGCTGATCTCGGTCTCAGAGTAGCCGCTGATCTCATTGTCTTCATTGATGTAGAAGGTGTCAATGCCGGTCAGGTACTTAGCAGTAACATCGATGTTGACAGTCTTGACGTCCACATCGTTGCCCTTGCCGCGGAGCTCGATCTCCAGATCGATCTCTTTAGCCTTCTCAACGGTGTAGTCCTTCTTGAACTTAATGACGAGCTCGTCATCTTCCTCATCGTTCAGCTCGATGGAGTCGATGTAAGCCTTACCCTTATTGTAGGTAACCTTCTTAATGGAATAGTTGTCGGTGTTCAGAGCGGATACGTCACCCTTCTCAGGATCAGCGTCCAGCTGGCTGGAACCGATGGTGATCTTTTTACCGGGGCCAAAAGTGCCGTCATCCCAAGTGGTATTGGAAGCAGCAAAAGCCACAGTGCTCATCATGGCGATAGCCAGAACCAGAGCAAGTACCTTTTTCATTGGTGTGTTCCTCCATAAAATTTTAATCTTTACCGCATCAAGGATCTCCACTTCCTTTTTGCATCCTCAGTATATTACAACCTGTAACTATTTGCAAGCAATATATGACATAATCGTAATTTATTAGAATTTTATTGTTACATTTCGGATTTTCTGCCAATCCCTTGGGGATTCTCATGGTATTTCCCAAGTGTATCCCCCAGAAAGCCTTCTTGAAGCCACCTTTAACACTACTATTTTTAAACACTACGACTTTTCCATTTTATTTCACTGCAAGATATATATATGGATATATGATTCCTATTTTCTATGCAGAGTTTCACTGAGATCTTCTGCTCATAAGCGGCAATGATACCGTACTACCGCCCCGTCTGGATAGTTTTGAATCTCCCTGCCTGTTTGCAAGTCGCATTTCAGGTAAAATCCCACTGCATCGTCATCTGTTTCGGCGTCAATCCATTCTAAATTTTCTCTCTCCACGGTTTGTAGGATCATATATCGTCCAATCCCCAAATTCCTATATCTCTCCAATACGGATATTCCTTCTATTTCGGCACCACTACCGCCTGTAAGCCGAATCGCAATAATTCCTAATATTTTTTCTTTGTCCCGGCAGGCATAAACTCTTGTCCGAAGATCAGCAGTTAATTTTTTATATGACCTATGCATCTTTGGCGGTAAAAGAGGCGAACAGTTTCGATTATTCAGACGCGGCTGGCATTTTAGTAAAGAGTCTGGAAGCCACTTGACTCCAGACCCTGCCTGGTGGTGCAGAATACTTTGATCCGTTGGACGCGGGTTCAATTTTGGATAAAAGGAAAAAACCTGGAGCGCGACTTGGCTCCAGGTCCTTGCCTGGTGAACAATCAAAACACTATGGATTCTGGTCCGGACTGGATGTGTCTATTTCGCGGACCTCCTCCAAAGCCGCGCGGACCGCAGCGATCACAAAGGCAGAAAACGTGCAATTTTGATTCTGAATTGCCTTTTCCACTCCTTCCACCACATCGCTTGGGAAGCGGATTGTTTTGTTGATCGTAGGCGGCGTGGATGGTATCTGAAATCTGCCCATGGA
>CASEAH010000030.1 GCA_949285935.1 uncultured Oscillospiraceae bacterium | reverse complement strand
CCCGCTCCCAAGGCGGAAAAGCCCGCTCCTGCCCCCACCCCCAAGGTGGAGCGGAGCGAAGAAGAGGTGGAAGCCACCAGAAAGGCTTCCCTCTACGGGAAAATTGAACTGTAATTCCGGATTTTCCACAAAGTCCCCCTGCTTTGGTGCAAAACCAGCAGGGGGATTTTTTTATGGCTGCGCGGGGGAAACCTCCGGGGTGCAGGATGCCCATTCTGGTCCCATCCCTGTTTCCAGGGCAAATTGTCCTCCTCCGCCCCGCTCCCAAGGGGGAAAATCCCGCAGACATCCCTGTCCTCCAAGGCGGAAAAGCCTGTTCCCTCCCCCACACCCCAGGTGGAGCGGAGCGAAGAAAAGGTGGAAGCCGCCAGAAAGGCTTCCACCTGCGGGAAAATGGAATTGTAACCCCGGATTTTCCACAAAGTCCCCCTGTTTTGGTGCAAAACCAGCGGGGAGATTCCCCCTTTCCGCTGCTTGCCTTTTGGAGATAGAACTTTTCAATTTCAGGGTTTCTTTTTTCAGGGAGCAGGAATTGACCGCAAATTTTGTTCCCTTCCCCCTTCCCCATCAAAGGCTCTAAAGTCCGGAGGCTTCCCTTTTCTCAAATGGCAGGGATTGGCGGGAGGTTTTCCACCATCGCCTTCCCTTCCGGTGAAAAACCGGAGCTGCTGCGGTTCTTCTGCCATAGGACAGGCCGCAGGGCGCATATAGTTGGGATAAGGCCGTCCCCGGCTGTTTTTTCCCGGCGGCGGACCGCCATTCTATACCAAGGAAGGGTTGATGAGGATGAAAAAACTGCTGGCCCTGCTGACAGCGGCGCTGCTGGCGGCGGCGGGGTGTGTGACGGCGCTGGGCGAGGAACTTTCCACACCGGAAGAGGAACCGGTGGAAAACATTCCCGCCTGGGTGGTGGAACAGGAGGTTGCCATGGCGGCGGCCCTTTCCCCTGCGGAAGGGCTTCCGGTAAAGTCGGCGGTGCTGATGGAGCAGACCAGCGGCCAGGTGCTTTTTGCCATGAATGAGAATGAGCAGCTTCCCCCTGCCTCCATCACCAAGATCATGTCTTTGCTGCTGGTCATGGAGGCGCTGGACCAGGGGCGGATCTCCCTGGAGGACAAGGTGGCCTGCAGCGAAACCGCAGCTTCCTTTGGAGGGAGCCAGATCTGGCTCAAGCCGGGAGAAGAGATGACAGTGGATGAGCTGCTGCGGGCGGCGGCCATTGCCAGCGCCAATGACGCCACCGTCTGTCTGGCGGAATACATTGCGGGAAGCGAAACGGAGTTTGTCCGGATGATGAATGACCGGGCCCGGGAACTGGGGATGGAAAATACCGTCTTCCAGTGTGCGGCGGGTCTGGACAATCCGGGGCATGTAAGCACGGCCATGGATGTGGCCATCATGTCCCGGGAGCTTTTAAAATATCCTCTGATCAAAAAATACAGCACTGTCTGGATGGACAGCCTCCGGGGCGGCGAGACCCAGCTGGTGAACACCAACCGCCTGGTGCGGTTCTATCAGGGGGCTACCGGTCTTAAAACCGGAACCACCAGCGGAGCGGGAAGCTGCCTTTCCGCGTCGGCGGAACGGGATGGCCTGAGCCTTATCGCGGTGGTGATGGGAGCCCCCACATCGGATGATCGGTTCGCCTCGGCCCGGGCCCTGCTGGACTGGGGTTTTGCCTGCTACGCCATGGCGTCCCCCCAGCCGCCGGAGCATCTGGAGCCGGTGCCGGTACGGGGAGGAGTAGCCTCCCAGGTGGAGGTGTATGCCCAGCGTCCGGAGCCCTTTGTGGTGGAAAAGCTGCGGCAGGATCAGATCACCCAGGACGTGACTCTCAACCCCTGGGTGGAGGCTCCGGTGGAAAAAGATCAGATCCTGGGCTCGGTGGCCGTCTGCGTGGATGGTGAACGGGTCATGGACTGTCCCATCCGCGCCCTGGAAGGGGTGGAAGCCATGACCCTGACCCGGGCGCTGGGGATTCTGACCCGGGTACTGCTGGCCTGCGGATAAGGGATGGCAGGGTACGTTCCTGACCCAGGCTTCCGGGAGGGTCGCCTGAGCGCTGTGGATTGAGGACCCGGAAGTGATAAACCTGCCCCTTCTCCTCACGCTGTGAACCGGTGATTTTGTCCCGGGCGCTGCATGGCCTGCGGCAAGGGGCAGCAAGGCCCACCCCTGCTCCAGGCACCGGCCGCTTTTACCCGGGTGCCGCTGGTATATCCATGATGGACGGCAAACTTGTCTGTCCCCCGACCCTGCGGGCCGATGGCTTTTCCCCGGACACCACGGGCCTGTGGATAAGGGATGGCAAGCCGAATCCACCCCGGATTTCCGAAACCGTTGCCTGGATGTTATCTGGCATGGAATGTGGAAAGACAAATCTGCCCTGCACCTGCAATCCGGTGATTTTGCCCGGGTGTTGCTGGCCTGCGGGCAGAGGACGGTAAGCCCCACCCTGACCCCAGCTTCTGGGAAGGTTACCTGAATGCTGTGGATTGTGGAACCGGGAGTGATAAACATGCCTCTTCTCCTCACGTGTGAACCGGCGATTTTATCCCGGCCGCTGCCTGCCCTGCGGGCAGGGAACGGCAAACCTGACCATGACCCGGTGCTGGCCTGCGGGTAAGGGGCAGCAGGGCGAAAAAAGCCGGAAAAGCACCCAAAATGCCGTCTGTAATGTTGCACAGAAGATTTATTTTTTGGACCGGAAAAATTTAACAAATGTACACATATGACCTTGAAAAGAAAGGGCATTTAGGGTACAATAAGAATAAACCCAAAGGGCCCCAAAAGTTCCGTTACGGGGGAAAGAAAGGGTGAAAAACATCCAATGAGTGTACGCGTCAACGAAAAACATTTGGAGGGCTTTGTGGCGCCCCATGAGCTGGAAGCCATAGCGCCCCTTACCGCCGCCGCCGCCCGCCAGGTGGAAGACGGCTCCGGACTGGGCAGCGACTATCTGGGATGGGTCCACCTCCCCACCGGCCACGACCGGGAGGAGCTGACCCGCATCAAGGCCGCCGCCGCCCGGATCCGCAGCGACAGCCAGGTGCTGGTGGTCATCGGCATCGGCGGCTCCTACCTGGGAGCCCGGTCGGCCATTGATCTGCTCCGCTCCCCGCTCTACAACAGCCTGCCCAAGGATACTCCCGACATCTACTTTGTGGGATGCAACCTCAGCGGCGGCTATCTCAGCGAGATCATCCGTCTCTGCCGGGACCGGGATTTTTCTGTCAATGTCATTTCCAAGTCCGGCACCACCACCGAGCCTGCCCTGGCCTTCCGGGTCTTCCGCAAGCTGCTGGAGGAAAAATATGGCCGGGAAGAGGCCGGCAGACGGATCTACTGCACCACCGACAAGGCCCGGGGTACCCTCAAGGCCCAGGCTGACCGGGAAGGATGGGAAAGCTTCGTCATCCCCGACGACGTGGGCGGGCGCTACTCGGTGCTTACCGCCGTGGGGCTGCTGCCCATCGCCGTGGCAGGGGCGGACGTGGACCGGATCCTGGCCGGCGCCCAGCAGGCCGAGCGGGAGCTTTCCGAGCCGGATCCCCTTAAAAATCCCTGCTGCCGGTACGCGGCGCTGCGCAACATCCTGTACCGCAAGGGCAAGACCACCGAGGTCTTTGTCACCTATGACCCCGCCTTTACCATGATGAACGAGTGGCTCAAGCAGCTCTTTGGGGAGAGCGAGGGCAAGGACGGCAAGGGGATCTTCCCCGCCTCGGTCACCTTTTCCACCGACCTGCATTCCATGGGCCAGTACATCCAGGACGGTGTCCGCAACCTCTTTGAGACGGTGGTAGATATCTGCAAGCCCCGGGAGGACTTCTTTGTGGAGGAAGACCCGGAGAACCTGGACGGCCTCAACTTCCTTTCCGGCCAGGAGATGTCCGCCATCTGCCGCCGGGCCATGGAGGGAACGGTTTTGGCTCATACGCAGGGCGGCGTTCCCAACATTCTTCTGGAGGTCCCCGACGCCTCGGAGGAGGAATACGGCTATCTGGTCTATTTCTTCGAAAAGGCCTGCGGCATCAGCGGTTATCTGATGGGGGTCAATCCCTTTGACCAGCCGGGTGTGGAGGCCTACAAGAAAAACATGTTTGCCCTGCTGGGCAAGCCGGGATATGAGGACCTGCGGGCCGGCCTGCTGGAAAAACTCGGGTAAATCTTTTGTCACTGCAAGGACCAGCACAGCATAAGCTTTCAAATACAAAGGAGGACTTAACATGATTAAGTTAATCGTAGGCAACAAAGGCTCCGGCAAGACCAAGACCCTTATCGCCATGTGCAACGAGGCGGTGGCCAGCTCCCAGGGCAATGTGGTATGTCTGGAAAAGGGCCTCAAGCTCACCTATGACATTACCCATAAAGCACGCCTGGTAGACACCGACGAGTACGACATCCAGGGCTTTGACGCGCTGTACGGCTTCCTGGCGGGTCTGATGGCCGGCAACTATGACATTACCCACATCTTTGTAGACGCCACCCTGAAAATCGGCGGCCGCGACTACGAAGCCTTTGCGCTCCTTGTTGATAAGCTTATGAAGCTGTCCTCCAATGTGGAGCTGGTCTTCACCGTTTCCTGCGACCCCTCCGAACTTCCTCAGCGGGTGCAGGAGTATATCCTCAAATAAGATTTTCCTCCGGGAAACAAGCACCTCCGCGGACCGCGGAGGTGCTTTATGCAAAAAAAGGATGCCCGGCTTTCCCCTTTTGTCCGGAAGGGGCTGGATATGCCGGGGCCGGGATGCCCCCTCCCTTCCGCTCCCCGGAAAATGGGGCCATGCCGCCCTTTCCAGCTTCCGGTACCAGAGAGAACCCCGGTGGGAAGCGGGGGCGTTTTACTTTTCAGGCCGGCCGGGCCGGAGAGGATCCCCGGTTCCCCGCCGCCGTACAAACGACTATATTGAGAGCGAGGATTGTATATGCTGCAGACGTTACTTACCAGAAGAAGCTGCCGGAAATTTGAAGAAAGACCTGTGGAGGCGGAGAAAAAGGAAAAGCTGCTTCAGGCCGCCCAGCTTGGCCCCACCGGAAAAAATCTCCGCCCGTGGGAGTTCATCGTCATTGAAGACCCGAACACCCTGAAAAAGCTGGGAGACTGCCGGAACCCCAACCAGCCCTTTTTGCCCCAGACGCCCCTTGCCATTGTGGTCCTGGGAGACACCCGCAAAAGCGACACCTGGATCGAGGACGGTTCCATCGCCTCGGTAGTCATGCAGCTGGAAGCCGAAAAGCTGGGGCTTGGCTCCTGCTGGGTGCAGATCCGGGCCAGAGAGTCCAACCAGGGAATGGGCAGTGAGGAATTTGTCCGGGGCCTGCTGGGGATTCCTGAGTATATGGGGGTCCTTTCCATCATCGCGGTGGGATATCCCGGCGAAACAAAGCCCGCCCATACCCTGGACGAGGTGGACCAGGGCAAGATCCACTGGGAAAAGTATTAAGGCAATCCCCCGGCGGCAGAGAGCCGGAGTCCTGGCTTTTACCCCATAAGGGCCAGCTGCGTCCCATAAGACGGGGAAGCAAGCCACAAGAAAACCTGTAAAAAGCATAAAACCGGCGTCCTTTCCAGGCAAAAGACCCAGGAAAGGGCGCCGGTTTTTGCGCGCTGTTTGAGAGAAAGCCGGTGAGCGGAAGCCCCCACCAGGTGTCAGGGAAATTTTGATGCTCCTGGCCGTCCATTCCCGGGAGAACGGTGACTCCTGTACGGCTGCGCCGCCGCGTCAGGCTGGTCAACAGCCCGGGAGAAAAGTCCAAACCAGTCCGCCGGACTCCCCATGACCGGAAAAACAGAGGAAAACAGGAGCAGCCCCCAGGCTGCGCCGTGGACCGCAGGCTGCGCCTGCCCCCTTCCCGGACGCCCGTGGAAACCGGGACGGCCGCGGCAGAAGGAGCAGGACGGCAGGCTCAGGAGGCGCAATGAGGGGCAAAAAGTTTTTCCAGGCTTCCGTTGCCGATGATCACATACTCGGGAAGCATGGGCAGATCGGGGGGCTGCCGGAAGGTGTACTCCTTGACGCCGTCCTCGTAAAAAGGATGGAGCGCCCGCCGGCAAAGACCGTCGGCGATATACTTGTCGTCGGCATGGAGGGCCAGGATCTCACAGGGCTCCCCCTCGGTAACGATACAGTAGCCCAGCAGGTCGGTCCCCTGGGAGGCGGTGTAGCCCCACACCAGCCCCTCGGCGGTAAGGCCCAGCTTGTCGCAGAGTTCAATGAGGATATCGGGGGTCAGGGGAAGAATGGTTACCATGTCTTTTTCCCTCCCTTGGGGAAAGCTTTTTTACCGGCGCTTCCTTTGCCCGAAGCGCGTCCCGCTCCGCTCCGGGAAGGACCGGCAAAGATCTTTTTGCCGGGATCCGCCTTGCCGGAAGAATGGCCGTATCCGCCGCCGGAGGCGGCATTTTTCCGGACATGGCTTTCCGTGCCGGTCCCTGGGGCCGCGGAGGAGCCCTTTTTGTCCGGGGCCGGCTTGGCGGGATGGGGCCGGGCCCCCCGCCGCGTCCCCGAGCCAAAGCTGCCCAGATGGACGGGAGCGTCCTCCTCCCGGGGCAGAGGCTCCTGCTGGGAGGCGGGCTTGGCGGCGTTGCGCAGGGCGATGACCTCGCTCTTTTTCAGCTCCCGCCACTGTCCGGGCTGAAGCATCCCCAGCTTCAGGGGACCCACCGAGATCCGCTTGAGGCGGACCACCTCCAGACCCACCGCTTCACACATACGGCGGATCTGCCGGTTTTTTCCCTCCGAGATGGTCATTTGCAGCACCACTCTTCCGGGCTGCTTTTCCAGCACATGGACCACCGCCGGCTGGGTGACCTCCCCTTCCCCGATCTCCACCCCGGCGCTGAGGGCCACCAGAATATCCTCGGTGATATCCGGCCGCACCGTTACCCGGTAGGTTTTGGAGACGTGATGACTGGGGTGCATGATGAGATTGGCAAACTGGCCGTCGTTGGTGAGGAGGAGCAGCCCCTCGCTGTCCCGGTCCAGCCGCCCCACGGGATAGACCCGGGCGCCGGCATCCTCCACCAGCTGGGTGACGCACCGCCGTCCCAGCTCGTCGCTGGTGGTGGTGACGTAGCCCCGGGGCTTGTTGAGCATCAGGTAAAGGTTTTCCTTGCGGCGGGGGAGGATCACCCGCCGGCCGTCAATGGCGATGAGATCCCGGTCGGGGTTTACCGGGTTGCCGGGCTGGGCGGGATGTCCGTTGACGGTGATCCGCCCGGCCCGGATGTATTCTTCGGTCTTGCGGCGGGAGAGGATCCCCGCGTCTCCCAGGACCTTCTGGATTCGGATGGGCTTTGCCATGGTTCCTGTTCTCCTTTGTGTTTCAGCTTCCCGTCGGTTCACCGGCCAAAAAACTCCCGGATCCGCTGCCACAGGCCGGGGGGAGTGGAAACAGCCCGGGCGGGAACGGGTTCCACCGCCGCCAGAGGGCTTTCGCCGATGATGACGCCATCTCTATCATATACTATCTTGCCGACAATGTCACCACCCAATACCGGGGCATAGAGAAAATTTGGAACCAGAACGGTGGCGTTTACCGGCGAATCGTCTCCCCGGATATCCACGGTAAAGAGACGCTGGGTCTGGCGGACTTCCAGATCGGGGAGGACTCCGCCGGTGACCGGTACCCGGATCTCCTCCTCCGGCAGAAGTTCCCGGCTGCTCACCGCCGGGAAGCAGGCCTCATACAGATACTGGTGGACGTTCCAGTCGTCGGGACAGTTGAGGGTCACCACGATGAGGGTAACGCCGTCCCGCCGGGCAGCCGAAACCAGGCAGCGGCCGGACTTTTTGGTAAAGCCGGTTTTGACCCCGATGGTATCGGGATAAAGGGTGAGAAGGCGGTTGTGATTGGAGAGGGTACGGTTATAAGGAGGGTTGCCGTAGCAGAGGGTCAGCCGGGGGGAGGCGCACATCCGGGCAAACTCGGGGTTCTTCAGAGCCTCCCGGGCCAGCAGAGCCATATCCCGTGCGGTGGAATAGTGTTCCGGGTCATCCAGGCCCGAAGGGGTAACGAAATGGGTGTTTTCCATCCCGATCTCCGCGGCCCGGGCGTTCATGGCTTCCGCAAAGGCCTCCAGGCTGCCGCTGATCCGTACCGCGGCGGCATTGGCGGCGTCGTTCCCCGAGGCGGTAAGCATACCGCCCGCCAGGGCACCCAGCGTGACGGTGTCTCCCTCCTGAAGCCCCATGGAGGAGCCTTCCACCCGGATGGCCTGGGAATCCACCACAAATTCCACATCCGTTCCCTCCTGCTCCAGAGCCAGCAGGGCGGTCATGATCTTGGTGGTGCTGGCCATGGGCAGGCGCAGGTCGGCATCCTGGGCGAAAAGCACCGTACCCGTCTGGGCTTCCATGACAACGGCGGCAGAAGCTCCTACCCTGCCCACCGAACTCTGGAGGACTTCCCCGGCCAGAGCACGGGGCGCGGCGGCCACGGTAAGCAGTGCCGCAAAAAGCAAAGCCGTCAGCTTTTTCATAAATCAGTCTCTTTCCCCCTCAGTACAATCATGTCATAAAGCAGTTTATGCGAAAGGGCCTTGTCCCCATGTGCAAAAGGCTTGCGTTCCCGAAGCGCCTCTGCTACAATAGCCATGGGCCGGCAGGCCCGCAGCCGGACGGGTGCCCGGCAAGGGTTTTCAAAGCAAAGTGAGCCGCCTTGCCGCGGCTGAGAGATATGGAGATGGAGCTATGATGGAATATGTGGGAGCGGCCCTGGCCGCCTACCTGCTGGGAAGCCTGAACTTTGGGATCATTGTGTCCCGGCTGCGCCACCGGGATGATATCCGCCGCCATGGCAGCGGCAACGCCGGGGCCACCAACGCCCTGCGTACCTACGGCAAGCTTACCGCGGTTCTGGTACTGGCGGGGGACTTCCTGAAGGGGACTGCCGCCGTGCTGCTGGGCTGCATGATAACGGGACAGCTGCTGGGCGGTTGGGTGGCCAGCCTCCTGGTGATCCTGGGCCATATGTTTCCGGTCTTTTTCCGCTTCCGGGGCGGCAAAGGAGTGGCCACCGCGGCGGGCGCCATCCTGCTGCTCAACCCTTACACCCTGCTGGCGCTGCTGGCGGCTTTTGTGGGGGTCATCCTTTTTACCCGGTATGTATCGCTGGCATCGGTGACGGCGGCAGCGGTCTTTCCCCTTTTCACGCTGGGCTATGGTCTGAAGGTGGGCATGACGGCCAGCGGGATTGCCATCACCACCGCCTTTGCAGCGGTGGCGGCATCGCTGGTGATCTGGAAGCACCGCACCAATATTCAAAGGCTTCTGGCTGGAACCGAGAGCCGCCTGGGAAACAAAAAGAAGGACTGATCTTCCCCAATTTACGGGGGCCCGGAATCTTAGGCCGGGGGCTCTGTGGGGCATGGCCTTTGGCGGTCCTTTTTCCCTAAAGCTTGTAAAAACGCCCTTCCCTCCCGGTATCCAGTGCCGGGACGGCAGGGGCGTTTTTGCGTCCCGCCCGAGAGCCGCCTTGAAAGCAAAAGGAAGGAGCGGTCTTTGGAAACGCCTTTTCCTCCCATCGCCCATACGCCAGGCCACGGGAAGCAGACCCCTTCCCCGGGGGCTTTGAGAGAATGAGAGAAAGACAAATGAAATACCGGCGTTTTCCCTGTGAGGAATTTTGCGGCATACCCGAAAAACCATCTGTGGTACGGGCAGCCCTCTTTTTTCCTGTCAGCCAGACCGCCTCTCCCCCACAGGCCCCAAGGAGGACTGCCAAAACCGCTGGGGAAAGAAAATCACCGGACCAGAAGGCCCTGTACCCAGAATCTTTTGATGGGAGCTGGCCTCCCCATCCCTGGGATGATGCCGTCCTCTCCTTTCCGGAGCCGGAAAAGGGCTGCCCACGAAGAACAAAAGCTTCAGGCCCTTAAAAAACGGCAAAAAGCCCTTTAAACCCTGCTCCAAACCGTTGACAAATAAAAAAAGAGAGGCTATAATAATAAAGCTGTTCTTTCCAAAGACAGCAGGTGCCGTCCCCGGACGGCTTAATGGTTTGTACCGGCCTGCCGAGGAGTAGAAGCGTCGATACGTGTCCCCCAGCCTGCGGGCCGGGAGCGACCCAAGATCTTCACGCTCTTTCCACGGTAAGTTGGAAAGAGCTTTTTTAGTTTTTCGCCCCCGCTGCGGCGGGAGCATCAAAACATCGGGAGGTGAACTCTTTTGGCAAGTGAAAAGATTCTCAAGGTAAAGCAGGAGCAGGTGGCTGAGCTGAAGGCCAAGCTGGACAAGGCTGTCGCCGGCGTCATCGTGGACTACCGCGGCATCACCGTGGCTGATGACACCAAGCTGCGCAAGGAGCTGAGAGAGGCCGGCGTGGAATACGCCGTCATCAAGAACAACATCCTGCGTCGCGCCGCTTCCGAGGCTGGCCTGGAGGGCCTGACCCAGTACATGACCGGCACCACCGCCTTTGCCATGTCTGATTCCGACCCCATCGCCGCCGCCAAGATCCTGAATAAATTCGCCGAGGACTCCAAGGGCAAGTACGTCATCCGTGCCGGCTTCATGGAGCGGGAGATCCTGGACGCCGCCGGCGTTACCAACGTGGCTAAGCTGCCCGGCAAGCAGGAGCTGCTCACCATGCTGTGCATGGCCCTCAATGGCAACATCCGCGGCCTGGCTGTGGCCCTCAACGCCGTGGTGGAAAAGGACCAGGAGCAGAGCGCCTGATCCGACCCATTCCTCATTGATTGTTATCAACCCAAATATAGGAGGTATTTTGTTATGGCTTCTGAGAAGATCACCAATTTCGTAGAAGAGATAAAGACCCTGACCGTTATGGAGCTGGCCGAGCTGGTTAAGGCCATCGAGGAAGAGTTCGGCGTTTCCGCCGCTGCTCCTGTCATGGTTGCTGCTGGCCCCGCTGCTGGTGGCGCTGCTGCCGCTGATGAGAAGACCGAGTTCGACGTTATCCTGGCTGAGGCTGGCGCCAACAAGATGGCTGTCATCAAGCTGGTCAAGGAGATCACCGGCCTGGGCCTGAAGGAAGCTAAGGCTCTGGTTGACGAGGCTCCCAAGCCCATCAAGGAAGGCGCTGCCAAGGCTGACGCCGACGAGATCAAGGCCAAGCTGGAAGAGGCTGGCGCTAAGGTGGAGCTGAAGTAAGATCCGCCCGGATTTGAAGGCATCAATACCCAAAAACTAAAAAGCTCGAACCAAACTACCAATCCCCCCGACGTCAAGCCGGGGGGATTTTTGCGTGCAGGAAGCGGCAATCAAAGCCGCAAAAGCAAAGGTCCCCCAAAAGCCTGGTCCCCCTTGCCGCATCGGGAGAGGGCAAAAAACGAAAAAAGAATTGGCTTTTTTCTACCCCCGGGACTGCCCATTGGGAAAACATCCTGAAAAACCATGGCTTTTCCCTGCATCCCGGGGAGGAAGTAAAAAGAAAAGCGGTAAGGAAAGGAAGTCACTCCCCGCCTTGCCGCACCGGGAGAGAGCAAAAAAACGAAAAAAGAATTGGCTTTTTTTCTACCCCCGGGACCGCCCATGGGGAAAACATCCTGGAAAACCACGGCTTTTCCATGCATCCCGGGGAGGAAGCAAAAAGATAAGCGGTAAGGAAAGGAAGTCACTCCCCCCCTTGCCGCACCGGGAGAGAGCAAAAAACGAAAAAAGAATTGGCTTTTTTCTACCCCCGAACCGCCCATTGGGGAAACATCCTGGAAAACCACGGCTTTTTCCTGCATCCCGGGGAGGAAGTAAAAAGAAAAGCGGCAAGGAAAGAAAGGCACTCCCCTCTTGCCGCGCCGGGAGAGAGAAATGGTGGGAAGTGAAGCCTTTCCATGCCCCAAAACGATGTCCCAAACCATTTTGGAAAAAATATACTCCATGTGCATGGAGTACCCCAAGGGTCTTGTGAATCTTGGAATGTGGGGAAAGGAAAAGTTGGAACCCATCTTCCCCGGATCGTGCTGTGGGAAGGCGCAAAGATATACCATCCATTCCTTAAAACAAAAAAGCAGCTGCTGCAAAATAAAAATTCAGCCGCACCCGGCACAAAATCGGAAATAACAGGAAAACCGACCCTCAAAAGAAGCTGGTTTGGCTTCCCTTGAGGGCCGGTTTTGGCATATTGTCTTTTAAGAAGGCTATTTTGCGGCAGCCCCTGCATTTTAACTTCGGGAGGGCGGGATGGGAAAATCCACTTCCTCCATTTGAGGAGAAAACATGACCCAACAGTTTTTGCCCTGGGCCTTGGCGGAATAAAGGCCCAGATCCGCCCGCCGGTACAGATCGTTGAAGGTTTCCCCATGGAGGGGATAAAGGGCCATCCCCAGGCTGCAGAAGACGCCCCCTTCGCACCGATCCCCGAAATACTCCCGGAACATGGCGATGACATTTTCAGCTTTGTTCTGGAGCAGCTGACAGGAAGGAAGGTTTTTGAGGAAGACCATGAATTCGTCGCCCCCTACCCGGCCTACGATATCGGTGTCCCGGAACAGGCCCTGCAGCCGGGAGGCAATATCGGACAGCACAGAGTCGCCGTACAGATGGCCGTGAGTATCGTTGATGGTCTTAAAGTTATCCACATCCAGGATCATCAGTGCGGCAAAGGCGTGGCCGTCATTTTCGGCCAGGTATTCTTCCACAAGGCGGCGGGAAGCGGCTTTGTTGTAGATGCCGGTAAGAGGGTCGGTGCTGGCGCTGGTGCGCAGGCTGTCCAGCTCCCGGCGCTGCTTGTCAATGTCCTGAAGAAGCCCCACCGCCCGCTGGGGCCGGCCATCGGGACCCAGGATCACGCTGGCGGCCAGACGGTTCCACATAAAACGTCCGGATTTTCCCCGGATCCGTATATCTACCGAGGTGGTAAGATTTACGCCCCGGCGGGTTTCTGTCAGCCAGTCCCGCAGGCCGGGCAGATCCCCCGGATAAATATCCGGACTGGAAAGTACCTCCTGGATAAAATGCCGGCAGGGGGGAGGGAAGGAAAAGCGTTTTTCCCATTTGGGAGAAGCCGTAAAGGTATCCGAAGCGAAATCCCATTCGCAGACGATGTCATCCGACTGCTCCAGGATGAGCCGGTATCGTTCCCGGCTTACCCGCAGATCTTCCAGAGCCTTTTCTTCATGGGTGATATCCAGAAACAGGCCATAAAAAGCTGGCTCATCGGTAGAGGAAGAAACCAGGCTCAGGCGGCCCATCAGCCAGGTAAGGCGCCCATCGGCGGTAATGGGGCGGAACCGCAGCACCCGGTCCTCCCGCGGGCATTCCCGGGCCGCTGTAAGGAACGCCTTGGTGCGGTCACGGTCCTCCTCCTTTACCGCCAGCAGGAAGGACTCTCCAAACAGATCCATTACCTGCTGGGGCGAAAAACCCGTAAGAGTCTGGCAGCCGCTGCTGACATACTGGATCTGGAAATCCGACGCCCGGATCCGCAGCAGGCACCCGGGGAGATTGCGGGAGATGGCCTCCATTTGTTCCTGGACCTCCAGCAGGGAACGGTGATCCTGGCGGAAGGTTTCAACCGCAGCCAAAAGGCGGGCTTCTTCGTTGGGAAAGGCGGACAGAGGGGATGGAGGCTCTATGGTATCCATACAGCTTTGCAGCCGTTTAATCCGGTATCCCCAGTAAAGAAGGGCCGTGAGCAGTGCGGCGGAAAGGAGCAGCGCCCCCAGGGAGAAAACGGTTCCTCCGGAATATATGACAGAAAAAAGAAGAAACAAAAAAAGGGCAGCGGCAAGGATACAGGAAACTCCCAACAGCTTCTTGAGGCTCATGCCGGTTCCCTCCTTTTTATGTATCTGTTTATATTTTAATGGTTCCCGCCTGCAAAAACAAGGGGACAACGAAAAAAGCAGGGTGCGGACTCTTGTCTCCCGCAAAGCGCCGGGAGATTTTCCGGATCATGCGTCTGTAAAAAGAAAACAGGATATGATATGATTGACATGATGGAATTCAAAAGACTTCTGCCCCGTGCCTGCCGCAGACACGGGACGGATAAGGGAGAGCTGCAATGATGGATAAAATAAAGCGGGTAGCAGCTGCGGGACTGGGACTGTTCGTGTTGTTTGTCTTTCGCAGGACCTACGATGTGCTGGTCCCCCTGCTCCTTCGGGAACGATGGGGATGGAACGATACAGCCGCAGGGCTTTTGCTGGGAGCGGATGAGCTGGTGCTGCTGCTGGCCGGGCCGGTGTTCCTGTTTTTTTCCAACCGTACGCCAGGCCCCTGGGGGCGTCGGGGACCTTATGTGTTGGGGGGAGGCGCTCTGGCCTGCCTTTTTCTCCCCCTGATCCCTCTGGGAGTGATTCTGGAGAGCCGCACCCTTTTCTTCACGGCGCTGGGGGTTTCTCTTATCGGTGTCAGCGGAGCGCTGCTCCCCGCATGGCGGCTGACAGCAGAAAGCACAGGGAAAGAAGACGGGGCCGGCGGCCGGGCAGCCTTTGGGGCAGCGGGATTGGGAGGCCTTGCCGCCCTGGGGCTCAGCGCCTGGCTGACTCCCCGACCCGGCAGTTCGGGGCTGGTCCTTGCTCTGGCTGCCGCGCTGGTTATGGCGGCAGGGCTGGCGGGGCTGTGGCGATGGTCCGGGACAAGAGGTCCGGCCCCGGCACAGGACGTCTCCGGAGCCGACGCTTCTCCTGCAAAGGAATCCGGCAGCATAAGCCGGTTTGCAGGCTCCAGCGGACAGGCTGCCCGCAGTGTCCTGCTCCGGGCTTTGGCGGCGACGCTGCTGTGGGCCATGAGCTGGGGCGGGCTGCTGCCTGTCTTTTTCAAATACGCCCGGTACTACTGGGATGCTTCCCCGCTGGGTTCCGCCGGCCTGGCGGCGGCAGCCTGGATGGCGGCCATGTTTCTGTGGTTTCCGGCACACTGGCTGGCTCCCCGGCTGGGAGAAAAACGGCTGGCGGCAGCGGGTACCTTTCTTCTGGCCGTGGCGCTGGGATCCCTCATTTTTTTCCGGAATGCCTCTCCCGGAGCGGCGGCGCTGCTGGCGCTTGCCGGGGCCGCATGGAGCCTTGGTGCGGCGGGCACCCTGTCCCTGATCCGGGTGCTGGCGGGAGAAAGTCCTTTGGGAAGCCGGTGCTGGGTGGTGGCACTGCTGCTGGGCGGGGCGGTGTCGCCTCTGCTTTCGGGGGCAGTGCTCCAGTTCCTGGGCTATAAGTATCTGTTCCTGTGGGGCACGCTGTTGGCCACCCTGAGCCTTTTAACGCTGCTGGGGGTGGAGTCGTCCCCGCCGGAGACCCGCATGACCGCTGTGGAACCGGAATCCCCGGAGGAAGATGGATCAGCCGCCTGACCGCTGCGTTGTCCCGTGTTTTGGGGCCGCCTCTGAAAGATGATTTTCCATATCCTATGAAAGCACCCGCCGATCTGCTTATAACCGGCGGGTGCTTTTTAAATACTTGAACCCGGCAAGCTTCCCAGCCCTGTTGGGGCGGGTAAAAAAGCTTTCGCTTCCGGTATTGAGTCAGGCGAGACAGGAGTGACAACAATCTTTTTGCAGCGTAAGGGCTGAGTTCGTGGGTCAAGTGCCGTTTGCGGGCTGGGAGGCAGGCGATGGAGGTGGTGGATTTCAGCATCTCTTGAGAGGCTTGCCGGTGTCATGCCTTTTCCGGGGCTTACCCACCCCCTTGGCCGTGGAGTCGGGTTCAGGCATTGCAGGATATAAAGATTTTTCTCTCCGGGCATTCCCCGTCCTGCTATCGGGAAACCGGCTGAGGACTTCCCACAGGGATTTTTCAACTTCCGAAGCTTTCATAATGGTTCCGTACCCTGTACCCGATCACGCAAAGCTTGCCCATACCTGCCCACAGGGCCAGAGCTCTTTGGCGGGCAAACCGCAGAAAAGAAACTGTATGCGGCCTGACCCAAATGGTTTTCTGTTACATGCTTTACAGGCCGCACCTTTTACAAAATCCAGACGGCTCGCCTGCTGTGGCAGGCAGCACCCGGTTGGCAGACCATCTGTGTGAGAAAAAGCAACCCTCTTTCATAATGTAAACTAAAAAATATTTATAGGTTGACAATACGCGTTTTTCCTGTTATAGTATGAGCATTGCAGAAACCTTTACTGAAAGGCGGTATCCCCTTTGAACAAAAGCCGAATCCGATGGATGACCTCCTCTGCTCTGTTGGCAGCAGTCACAGCCGTCTGCGCCCAGATTATCCTTCCCCTGCCCTTCACGCCGGTTTTCTTTTCCCTGCTGGTGCTGGCGGTCCTTCTCACCGGAGCGGTGCTGCCTCCCCGGTGGGCTGCTGCCGCTCAGCTGTGCTATCTGGCCCTGGGATTTTTCGGTGTACCGGTATTTGGCGGCTTCAAAGGGGGACCGGGGGTCCTTTTGGGCCCTACCGGCGGCTATCTGGCTGCCTGCCCCCTGATGGCTCTGGTGGTGGCGCTGCTGATCCAGGGGAAAAAAAGAACCGTTTGGCGGTATCTGGCCGCCATGTGTGCCGCTCTGGTACTTTGTTATACCCTGGGAACCATTTGGTTCTGCCTCCTTACAGGAGTAAATGTTTCAAAAGCTCTGGCTATGTGCGTCTTTCCCTTTGTTTTGCCCGACCTCCTCAAAGGAATCTGCGCAGCTCTGGCAGCCCGGGCCCTGGATGGGGCCCGCCGGTACCGGTAAAAAGCCTTTTCCGGCAGCGTCTTTTTAGCCTGTAACCGTTATCCCCGCATCCGCAAAAGATTCAGGAAAAAAAGAAAAAGCCCCTCCTTTGGATAAAAATACCCAAGGAGGGGCTTTTTGCGGGACAGAAAGCCGTTATCCCCGTTCCGGTACGCCGATTTTGTACGGAGGGGCATTTTAGCAGCGCTCAGCGGACGGGCAAAGGCCCGGAAGCGGAAACTTTCCCCTGTATCCCCCATCCAGACATGCCGTGATCCCCAAAGCCATCAGCCCTATCCCGGTACGCCGGTTTTGTACTGCGGGGGCACCTTGGCGGGCCCCGGTAGACGGGCAAAAGCCCAGAAGGGGGAACTTCCCCCGGTATCCCCATTCAGGTATGCCGCGAACCCCGGAAGCCTTTATTCCCATCCCGGTACACCGGCTTTGTAGGGAGCGGAGACATTTCAGCATGCGCGGCGGACGGGCAAAAGCCCAGAAGGGGGAACTTCCCCCGGTATCCCCATCCAGGCATGCCGCGAACCCCGGAAGCCTCTATTCCCCATCCCAGGACATCGGCTTTGTACAGGGGCATTTTAGCAGGGTCCCACGGACCGGAAAAGATTTGCTGTAAAGGATAACATCCCCGCAGATACCTCCGGAGAAACAGAGGGAAATACAGCCTCGGCTTGGGGGTGCCTACCCCGCTCCGGGGCCTTTTTCTGCCGGATCAGGGAAAAAATGTTTTAAAAATCACTTTTTTGAGAAAAAAAGAACAGCCTCTGGCTATATGGCCAAAAAAGTGAGGTAAAAACAGGAATGTTTCACAAATTCGCCACTATATTTCTGCCATTACCTATGCTACCATAAAGGCGACAAATCCCACCATTCCAAGGAGGACCCACATGATCCGAGCACTGGTTTTTGACCTGGACGGCACCCTGGTGGATACCCGCTGCCACGTGGATATGCTTCGGGATGCCTACGCAGCCTTGTACCCTCACCGTCCTGTCCGTCCGTATGCCGATTTTATCAAATGCTATTCCATGTCGGTTCCGGAGGTGTTCCGGTATCTGGAAATGGATCCTGCGGAAGGGGAGCGGTACTGGCAGAAGTATCTCACTCTGGGGCCCAAGGATGGCTGCAAACCTTTTCCCGGAGCGGTGGAGGTGCTTTACCGGGCCAAGGAGCGGGGACTGGTGCTGGGGATCAACACCTCCCGTGCCCGGCATGACCTGGGCACCACCCGCCGGGAACTGGGGGACGCTTACGAGCTTTTTGACCACATCGTTACCGCCACCGATGTGGAGCATCCAAAGCCGGCTGCCGACCCGCTGCTGCTTTTCTGCCGCCTTGCGGGTGTGGAGCCGGGGAAAGTGCTGTATGTGGGGGACGGCAGAGTGGACAGTGCCTGCGCCCAGGCGGCAGGCTGTCTTTTTGCGGCCGCGGGCTGGGGCACCTTCCTTTCTCCGGAAGAGCTGCCTGCTAACTACCGCCCCGACAGGGTGGAAGAGATCCTGGACCTGCTTCCCCGCACCTGAAGAGCGCCCGGCCCACCTTGTTGCTGGAACGCCCTTGCCACAAGCTGGCAGGGGCTTTTCCTTTGGTTGTGCCTTGCGGGAAAAAGGCGGAATCGTCTATAATGAGAGCAGCAAAACCGGTGCCAGGCCGGAGAAAGGAGACGCCGCTGATGAAAAAACAATGGATGCTGGCCGTAACGGCGCTGCTGCTGTCTGCCACGGCAGCGGCGGGATTTTTGCCGGAACAGCCGGCTGTTTCTCCGGCAGGCCCGGGCGCAGTTCAGTCCCAGCCCTCCGATCCCTGGGAGAAATCCGCCTCCCGCCTGGAGGAACTGCTGGAACGGGCCGCGGCGGGGGCTCCGGATGCCCAGGCCCAGCAGACCCTGGCGGCGGAATTCCGGACCCGGGCGGAGGAGTTGGGTCCTCCGGCTCTGGAAGCAGCCGGGATCCTGGAAGCCATGGCCCGGGGTGAATGGCCCGGATCAGAGGCAGTGGAGGCCCGGGCGGCGTCTCTGGCATCGCTTCCGGGACTTCCCGGCCAGGAGGAACTGAGTGTTCTGCTGGCCCGGGCCTGGGCGGGGAGCGTACTGGATGTCCGCTATCAGGCGGAAGCCGCCGCCGGCATGGTGGTGATTACCGCCGCCGGGGACTGCACCTTCGGCCAGTATCCGGAGGTCCCCCAGGAGATCAGCTTTGAAGCGGAAATGGCCCGCCAGGGAGGCGACCTCACCTATCCCCTGGCAGGAAGCCGCGCCTTTTTTTCTCCGGACAGCCTGACCATCCTCAACTGTGAGGGCACCTTTACCAATCGGGAGGAGATGGCTCAAAAACGGTACCGCTTCAAGGGCGACCCGTCCTATGCGCGGATTTTTGCCCTGGGCAGCGTGGAAGCGGTGAATCTGGCCAACAACCACTCCATGGATTATCTGGAAGGCGGATACGAGGATACGGTGGAAGCCCTGTCCCAGGCAGGGGTGGCCAGCTTTGGCCTGGGCCAGATCCGCCTGGTGGATTTTCCCGCCGGGCGGGTGGCCCTGCTGGGGTACAACACCGTTGACCAGGGAGAGCCGGACCTGACGCCGGACCTGGCCCGGGATATCGCCTGGGCCAGGGAGCAGGGAGCGGATCTGGTGGTGGTATCCATCCATTGGGGCTACGAATATTACAACGACCCTGCCCCATATCAGCGGGCTATGGGCCGGGCCGCCGTGGATCTTGGGGCGGATCTGGTCATTGGCCACCACCCCCACGTGATCCAGGGGTTGGAAGAATACAAGGGGCGGACCATCCTGTATTCCCTGGGAAATTACGCTTTTGGCGGCGATGAGGAGATCAAGGACCGGGATACCTTTGCGTTCCGTCAGGCCTTTATCCTGAAAGAAGGGAAGGCCGAGCCCTGGGACGCCATGATTTTCCCCTTTTATATCTCAGGCCGGGAAGACCGGAACGATTACTCCCCTGTTCCGGTTTTTGGCGCGGAAGCCGCGCGGATCGCCGGCCGTCTGGAAGAGCTGAGCGCCCGGATCCCCGGCAGCAGCGGCCCTCCGGACCTGTCCTGGCTGGAATAGTTTTGGGGAGAAAAAGAAAGAGTGGATGAAGATGATGAAGGGAAATATGACCCTGTATATGACGGCAGTGCCCATCTTTGTGGCCTATTGGCGGTGGATGAGCGGGATTCTGGCGTGGCTGGGGGGCGACAGTACCGTTCTGTCGCTGGCGGCTGCCACAGCGGCCCTGCCCCTGGCCATGTCCACCGCGCGCTGGGTGCTGCGGAGCCTGCGGGACCTGCTCTCCCCTTGAGGGCGGCCTAACCCTGTGCCCCTGCCCCACGAAAAACCGGCGACCCCGGGGAGCGGTAAAAGCTCCCGGAGCCGCCGGTGTGTTTTTTTGCAGGATTTACCGGAAGATGGCTGCCGGGTTTCGGAAGGAAGGCTTCGGTCTTCTCCCTACCTCTGACCCTTCCCCGCTTGAGCCCCTGCCCCCACGAAAACCGGCGACCCCGGAGAGCAGTAAAAGCTTCCGGAGCCGCCGGCGTGTTTTTTGCAGGATTTGCCAGAAGATGGCTGCCGGGTTTCGGAAGGAAGGCTTCGGTCTTCTCCCTGCCCCTGCCCTGCCTGTGCCCCTGCCCCACCAAAAACCGGCGACCCCGGAGAGCAGTAAAAGCTTCCGGAGCCGCCGGTGTGTTTTTTGCAGGATTTGCCAGAAGATGGCGGCCAGGTTTCGGAAGGAAGGCTTCGGCCTCCTCCCTATCACTGCCTCTGCCCTGCCTGAGCCCCTGTCCCAAAGAAAACCGGCGACCCCGGGGGAGCGGTAAAAGCTCCCGGAGCCGCCGGTGATGTTTTTATGTAAGCTTGTATTTGGGCTGCCGCCCGGGGCGGCAAACTTACCAGACGCTGGGCTGCTTGTGGCCGTAGTTGCTGGTAACGGTAACAGCATGGACGGTTTCTCCGGGGCGGAGGACCCGGCCCATCACCACAAACCGCTGGTTGCTGGTGGCGCCGTAGGCCCGGGTGCAGGTGGAGAGGGTGACGATCTTGTCCGAGGCGTTGACATCAATGTCAAAGGTGTGGCGGCTGCGGGCCCGGGCTTCCGCGATGGTGTAGGCCATATCGCCGCCGGCGCCGTAGGTCTGGTTGTAGGCAAAGGCTTCTTCGGTATAGAAGCAGGCGAAGATGGCTACCGTGAACTCTTCTTTGGGGGTGGAGTAGTAGAAGTAAGGATAGCTTTGGGCAGTGCTGAGATGATGATAGCCGGTGAGCTGTCCAAACATGATGTCTCCGGCGTAGCCTACCCGGGGAGAGGCGCTGTAATTGGTCCAGTTGTGGCCGTACAGCACCGTATTGGGAGAAAGCTCGCTGTAGCTGCCGCTGGTGGTATTGGGGTTGGTCCAGATGACCCCGTAATAGCTGGGCTCTTTATAGTAGCCCCGGGAGGTGTAGTAGTTGACGTCCTGGGTGTTCTGGACGATGGGATGGCTGATGTTGGTGCCGGGGATGCGCAGATAGCCGATGGTATCGCTGTTGATGCTCTGCCAGTAGGCGATCTGGTCCTGGCCGGTGTAGCCGTCGTAGGCCGAGGCTTCAAAGACGCCGGAGGCGTAGGACCAGGCAGGGACAGAGGGAGCGCCGCCGTTCTGGACGGCTTCAGCCACCCGGGCCTCCCACTGCTCCTGATAGTCCAGGGACAGCTCTTTCGCCCGGGCGCTGAGGACCATGGCGGAATCCTGTCTGGCTTCCAGAGAAAGCTGGGCGGCGGTATCCTGGGCGGTCTGGGCGGCTTGGGCCAGAGCCTCCTGCTGGGCCCGGGCCTCCACGATGCCGTTGATGCCAACGCCTCCCACCAGGATCAGCAGATAGGCAGCGGTGATGCCGATGATGCTCCACCGGCGGGTCCTGCCCGCGGCGGCGTTTTTACGGGGACAGACCGCCCCGCTCCTGCGAAGATGTTCAGCCATAACAAATCCCTCCGGAACACACCAAAATCCTGGACGATTCTTGTCAAATAAAGCGTTTTAGAGTATGATAGGATAGACAAAATCCAACAGCAGGGGGCGCGGAACCTCCCGCAGCCCTGCGCTGTTGTCCACACACCGGTTATTATAGCATAATTTGCCGGTTTTGGTAAATATCCCGGGGGAAAATTTGTTTCCCCAAAACCAGTTTGGGAGGAACGCCCATGGAAGTGATCATGCGCCGGGCGCGCCGGAGCGACGCCGACGCCATCAATGATATTTTCAACCAGGCCGTCACCGAAGGAGAATCGGACCTGGATATTGACGTCAAGGACACAGAATACCGCCGTCAGTGGCTGGCCTACCACAGCCGCCGCCATCCGGTGTATGTGGGAGAGCTGGAAGGCCGGGTGGTGTGCTGGGTGGCTCTCAGCCCCTACAGCGGTCACTACGCCTATGACGGCGTGGCAGAGCTGGAGATGTATGTGGCGCCCCAGTACCGGCATCAGGGCCTGGGCGGCCTGCTGCTGAAATTTATTGAGCAGCAGGCCATGAACCTGGGGTACTACAAGATCGTTTTGTCGGTGTATGCCGCCAATCTTCAGGCGCTCCATGCCTACCGCCGGGCAGGCTACCGGGATGTGGGGGTTTTCCGCAACCACGGCTACCGTAAGGGCAAGCTGTACGATATGGTTTTTATGGAACGCCTGCTGCCGGTGGATATGGAGGCGCTCAACCGGTATTACCGGGAGACATACCCCTTTTATGAGGAATATTTTCATCGGGAAGAAGCTCTGTACGAAGCACAGATGCTGCGCAACGGCATGGTGCGTTCAGAGGAAAATCCCGACCAGTGGATCCCCGGTTCTGCCCGGGCGGACTATGTGGATGACTGGAACGGTCAGACGGTGCGGGTGGTAAAGAACGCCCCCGCTCTGGAGAAGATCATGGCGGAGGAAGAAAAAGCACGGGAAGCGGCGGAAGCTGCCCGTACCCCGGAGTCCGCCCCGGCCCCCCAGGATCCACAGCCCAGCGGCGACAAGGTCCCCTCTCCTGCCGCAGAAGCGGAGGAGGCAGAAAACGACCTTTCCTCCACTGGGGAATCCAAGCCTACCGGCGGCGAACCACAGTCCGGCGGCGACAAGGTCCCCTCCCCCGCCGCAGAAGCGGAGGAGGCAGGAAACAGCCTTGCCCCCACCGGGGAACCCAAGCCCGCCGACGGCGAACCACAGCCTGCCGGCGAGAAAGCCGCCCCTGCCGCAAAACCGGAAAAATCCGGAGAGGGCAGCCAAAACAGAGAGCAAGGCGCCCGCAGGGCCGGAGCCGGCCCCAAGGAAGCCCGCCGTACTGCTTCGGGGAACAAACGCCGGGAGAGAAGCAAAAAGAAACCCCAGCCGGAGGATGACGGCCCTCTGGAGGGTCAGATCCTGCTGGACGAGGTGATCGGACGCCAGGGATAGCCGGGAGCCAGTGGCAGCCCAAAGCCAATTCCCACAGCCAAAACGCTTCTGAACCCGTGCCGGGGAGTAAGCTTTGGAGGGATTCCCACCTTTTTCAGGCCGCCTCTGCCCATAGAAAAAGTTATGGTTTGGCAAGGAGGCAGATTTGAGCAGGTTTTACACCTGTTACCGGCAACCGTCTCAAGACACAGTGAACTTTTTTCACCTGCATCGCTGCCCCATACTTCGCAACCAGGCGGCTGCCATTTTGACGGCAGCTTTCTGTGGCGGATGGTTTTCTGTCAGCCCTTCCCCTCCCGGGGTGCCTGGCGGCACTGTTTTACCGATGGCCTTCCCCCAGCCGCAGGGAGCATTACACAATCGGTACCCTGCCCAACCTAAGGGTACGTGGGGAATGGCCTCCCCAAAAGGGGATGATACCAGCAGCTGCTGAAAACCTGCAATCAATCATACCGTCGGCACACCTCACTGGTGGCTGTACAAAAAACAAGCCCTCCGCACCATTGGTGCGGAGGGCTTTATGCCGGGGCAAAAGCTGTCAAAAGAAAAAACAAAAGGTCCCGGTGGGGTGATAAGGCTGCATCCCGGTCCAAGGAAGTGAAACGGCTGCCCGTCCCTGCAGCGGTGGATCTTTCCATGGAATGGGAGCGTGAAAAGGAACCTGCGGATCAGGCCCCGCTGTCCCGGGGCGTTTTTCAGCATGCCCGCCGTAGAATATTCTCCAAAACACCTGTGACCGGATCATCCAGATCCCGGCACAGGGCTGCCCAGGAGGCTTTGCCGCGCCAGGTTTTTTGCCTGGAAAAAGTGCGGCAGGCGGGGAGGGTTACTGGTCCCGGGAGGGCAGCATCCGGGATACGCCGGTACGCTCCAAAGCCCTCACCAGCAGCAGACCCAGCCCATAGCAGGAGATGGCCTGACCAAGGGCCACACCTCCCACGCAGAGGGCCAGAGGGGCAGAGGTAAAGTACCACAGTTCAGCCCCTACCACCAGGGCGTTGAGAAGAACCGGGGGCAGCGGCGCCAGGATGGGCAGTCCCTTGAACCGGGGCTTATCCAGACGCGCGGTGAGCAGGGCGGCGGCCAAAGTAGCCAGGGTGCCCAGGAGAACGTCGGCTACGCCAAAGTTTACTCCCATGGCAGCGCCCACGGCATTGGTGATGGCACAGCCCAGAGTAACGCCCCACACGGCGCTGGGAGAAAACAGGGGCAGCAAAGTAAGAGCCTCGGAGACCCGGATCTGGGAATATCCAAAGCTGAGGGGGGCCAGGGCCAGGCTCAGGGCTGTGTAGGCGGCGGCGATAAGCGCGCCGGCAGTCAGCCTGCGGATGGCCGTGTTTCTGACAGGATGCATATTCAGTTGTCCTTCTTTCGTAGGGCCTGGAGAGGGACGTCTCCGGCCCATAGTATGGTTTTAGGTCAGGAACTTTCGACTGACCGGCCCGAAAAAGGCCAGGAGGTATTATACCACGGGGGCGGCGGCGTTGCAAGGCGGGGACAAAATGTGTATACTGAAACCAGCGACTGTCCCGGTCCGG